>JALHTB010000021.1 GCA_022865625.1 Candidatus Bathyarchaeota archaeon | reverse complement strand
CATAATATAGAAGCAGGATTAGAAAGCGGACTAGAGTTGGCAGATGATTGTATTATGGTAGGAGGGGCAACCAGATCTCAATTGTGGATGAAGATATTTTCGGATGTAACTGGATATCCGATAAAAACCCTGGTACAAAATGTGGAGGCTCCTTATGGAGATGCCTTATTAGCTGGTGTTGGAACAGGTGTTTTAGGTTCCTATGAAAGCATAAAAGATTGGGTACGATTTGATAAAACGATCTATCCTGATCAAAAAGCGAAAAAGATATATGATCAGTATTTTATAGAATATAAGAAGGCATACAAAGCTTTGAAGGATACTATGAAAAGGTTAGGCAAGATAAAGTAAAATGCACCCTTCAAACTGGACATTAGAAAAGTTTCGCAGATATACCTCTTTACTCCTTCCCCTTCTCAATTGTCTTTCTTTTGAGTTGATTTAAGAATAGTTTTTATCTTTAAATATACATAAGATAATGTTATAATTAAAATAATTTCATTTAAAATGGGAAACCAAGAGGAGATAAGGTGCTAAGAATTAAAAATGCCCGGATGGTGAAAAATGAAGAGTGGAAAGAAGTAAACATCTATGTAGAAGAGGGGAAGATAAAAGATATTCTACCGAGAGATGAGGCATTGCTTTCTGTGGAAAGAGAAGTTGATACTGGGGGAAAGGTAGTATTCCCCGGCTTTATTGACCCCCATGTGCATTTTGATAATCCTGGATTTACCGAGAGAGAAAATTTCGAGACCGGGACTAAAAGTGCAGCCGCAGGGGGCATTACTACTATTATGGATATGCCCTGTACCTCTATCCCCCCGATTACCACTGCTTCAAATTTTGATTACAAACTAAATATAGTAAAACCAAATTATTTTTTATATATAAAATTGTATTGATTGCTAAAAAATTTAATGGAGGTTAAAAATGAGTAGAAATAAAATAATAATGTATCTTTTGCTGGTTATGGCTCTATTAATAATAGCCCTTCCTCTCGCGGGATTTGCTGAATCTGAAATGACAATGTCAATATCACATCAGGATTTAAAAGAGCCTGCCCAACCTGAAAAGGAATTACTTGATCCAAAAACGCAGGTAAAATTTGTTAATCCTCTTCCTAATCCACTGCACCCTTCTTTTATATTTAAACCGACAGGGGTTAAGGATGGTTTTGATTATTATGAGATAGGCGCGTTCCAATTCCAACAGGATCTTGGACTTAAAAATCCTGAAACGGGGGAGACTTTACTGACTACCCTATGGGGTTACGGTGAAGATGCCGCAAGCGCCACCTATCCGGGAAAAACTTTTGTAGTTGAGGAAAATCGGAAAATACTTGTTAAATGGATAAATAATCTAGTTGACAGTAACGGAAAGCTACTTCAGCATTTACTCCCGGTAGATCCAACCATACACTGGGCACTAGACGGCATCAAGGATTGGAAAAATCTTGGAGTTCCAATTGTTACCCATTTACATGGTGGCCTGACTGAATCTGCAAGTGATGGATTGCCTGAGCAATGGTTCACACCTAATCTTGCAATTAAAGGAAAAGATTTTGTAAAAGATACCT
>JALHTB010000136.1 GCA_022865625.1 Candidatus Bathyarchaeota archaeon | reverse complement strand
GTACTTCTTGATCCTCTGCTCATCACGGTCTCCCAATGCTACGAGTTCTGACCCAGGTATCTTGTTGAATGCCGGGACGTGTGCTTGTCCGCCGACGAAACCAGCACCAATAACGGCTACACCGACCTTCTTGTCCAACAGGTACACCTCACTTGACGATGGAACAAGCGCAGACACATTGAATAGTATTAAGCCTTGTCAGCAATCTAGCTCGCTGAGCGATGAAGCCGCATTGAAGCTAGTCATGTTCGAAGTTCATCAGCAGGCAAGGCTCGGTGTGCTTGAGGCCGGTATGATCGTTGATCTGGCTTGTGCACATGAGCTATGCCGTTCGAAACTCCGAGGGAACGTACGCCCGCCTGAAACCTTCCCCCAAACCATAATCGACTTCGTCGAACTCGGTGAAGACATCAAAGAGTACGTGTCAGAACTCGCCACTCACGCACGAGGACTCGTAGGAGAGAGTCCAAGTGAAGGAAAACAGAGTATGCTGTGGAGCATTCACGGTGTGCGTGTATTGCCTCCCGTTCCATGCCCTCCCAAGATAGTCTGCGTCGACCTGAACTACAGAGACCATGCAGAGGAGGCGCAGGTTCCCATCCCCGATAGACCCATTCTATTCTCCAAGCCGAGCACCGCGATCATCGGCCCAGACGATCCCGTTGTCTATCCTAGGATTTCAAGCCAAGTTGACCATGAAGTCGAACTTGCTGTCATAATCGGAAAGGCGGCAAGGATGTTGCTGAGTCAGAAGCATTCGACCATGTTGCAGGTTACACTGTGTTCAACGACATAAGTGCGAGAGACATACAGTTTGCAGACAAGCAATGGTTCAGGGCCAAGAGCTCTGACACATTCGCTCCAACCGGCCCGTATCTTGTGCTCAAGGACCAAGTGATAGACCCTAATCACTTGAAGATGGAATTGAGAGTCAACGGCGAGGTAAGACAGGACAGTACGACAGCCAATATGGTTTTCAAGATTCCGCAGCTAATCGCCTTCATCTCGAAGGTCATGACGATCCAGCCGGGCGACATAATTGCTACCGGGACACCAGCGGGAGTCGGATTCTATGCTAGGCCAGAGAAGAAGCTCCTCAGACCGGGAGATGTGATAGAGGCCCAGATCGAAGGACTGGGTATCCTGCGAAACAGAGTCGTAAGAGCCGGATAAAGACTGCCGGACAGGCCCTTGGGGGAAGATCTACCATATCGTACGCAGGATATCAGTCCGGCCTTCACCTACGACCAGTCTGAAGTATCTCGACCGCCCTGATCGCACTAGTTCGAGTCTCCCTCGTGCAAAGACACGCTCGCCACTGCGCACCTGCTCCGAAAAGCGACCACGAAATGAAACCACCTCACCTGGCTTGTGACGAGCGTGCCCCGTTAGAACCTTCACTTCTCTGAGCATGTACCGACATGGGGTCAGCAAGCATTCCGTGTCATCAGAGACTTCAGCAGATACGCTGCAATTCCCCAACAGGATGCACCGCTCATCTCCGTACCTTTCTGATATCTCTGCCCAATCCTTGATGCATCGAATGAAGTAGTCGTGACTCATGAACTTGCCCTGCAGGACTTTCCTGCGTTCCTGCAATTCAAAATCCCTGAAAGTGATGGCATGCTGCATACCTCTCTTCGCGTACAGTCTTCTGAGATCGCGATCCCCGTACTTGTGAAAGTGCCGATCTTCTTCGAGGAGAGCGAACAGGGCTTGCTGAATGCGCTTTGCAGATTCCATGCCATAGACTATGATGTCTATGTCCGAGTCGCGGCGATGTAGACCCACGAGCAGAGAACCGGAAATACCGAATTTCGTGAGCGAGATTCCTGACTTGCACGTGAGTTCCTTGACAAGCTTTGCCGCGCTTGCCTCAAGCGAATCACGATGTCTCGAATTGAGAATGACTCTCAGCCGACGTTGAGGCAAGTGCAAAACTCGGATACTGTTTACCGGGACCCCTTGAAGGTCACGGCCTTGTATCTCGTCGCAGTACAGGTACTGTGGCCATCTCTTCTTGACTAGAGAATGTCTTCGAGGGAGCTCGTAGACCTTCGCGTATCGAACTCCGCCTCTCAGCCTTGTGCCTCGACCGTCAGGGTAGTAACGAAGGTACGCGACCACCCTGTCTGAAGGATGCAGTAGGCCCTTGACGTCAAAGAAGAGGCCATCAGAGGTCTCCACAAAGTCGCCTTCTCTAGCCTTCGTCTCGAATGACCCCTGACGGACTCCCCTCTCTCTGAAGACTTATGAATGACTCGCGTAGCGCGCTACGCGTAAAGCCAACTTGCATCGGGTGAATGTCTTGGAACAGCGACCTAGATCCTTCGGTGCGAAACAGACCGCATATGTTGCCGTATTCGCGGCGTTGTCTGTAGTCGTGATCATGTTTGTCCCACGCATTCCTATCATTGGATTGCCGGGGGCAGGAATCACGCTCGATGCGGCGATAGCACCAGTCTACGGAATGGTGCTAGGGCCATATCTTGGTGCACTTGCGGCCTTGATCGGAGGGATCGTTGTCGCGGGCACTAAGGGTTGGGTAGTGTTTGATGTCTTGACATCCTTTGCTCCAGCCGTCTCAGCGCTGGTGTCAGGGATGTTGACTAGGAGCGGTTTTGGACCCGCCAAGCGAAATTCCAGATACTGGGCCGGAGCGGCCATAGTATTGACAGGTCTAATAGCTGGCTGGTACATGACATGGGTCGGGCAACGCGCACCCCTATACCCGGTCCTGCAGGTGGCGGGCCTCTTGATAATTCTCTTATTCAGAAGTAGGATTGCAGCTCTCTTTGAAAGCCGAAACAAGAAGAATGCCTCGGTCGCCGTCTTGTTGTCAAGCTACTGCGGCCTGGTGTCCGACCACATGCTCGGTGGCCTCGCATACATCGTGGGGATCGGGTGGTTCATTCCACTGGAGACCGTCGAACAGGCCTTGAAAGCCATGGGCCTTCCAGGCATACCAGCCCTTTTCATGTTCGTCTTGCCAATTTCGGCAGTTGAAAGAGTCGTGATGTCCTTAGTCGCTACTGTTTTTGGGACGGCATTGATTCTCGCTTTAAGATCCGCACACATGATGCCGAGGGGAGAATAGGACAACAACGAGTGGGGGCCTTGCAGGACTGTCAACTCACAACTCATTCCTAGACGCTCGGAGCTTCCGATGT
>JALHTB010000135.1 GCA_022865625.1 Candidatus Bathyarchaeota archaeon | reverse complement strand
GCAGAACCATGCTCAGCAACTGTTGAAACCCGGGCATGCTAAGTCCTCGCGGCTGATCCGACTGCACCTATGCGACAAGTATGTTTGGAGAAGCCCTTAAACTCGACTACTCGTTCACACAATTGAACGAGACCGCGCTGAGCTCTGTTCACCATATCGTTTGCGAGCGCAAGCTCCCGACTTCAGTCGCGGAGAGAATCAAACAGCGATCATTCCGGGCTATCAGATCTACCACAATTATGTACGGCCACATCTGATGGACAGATCGTCGCGTTCCTCCAGAAACAGGAAGGGCAAGCACCGAACAGAAGGAACATACTCGGCGTTGATGTGAACAGCAAATGCTTCACGGCTACCGTGCTTACCCCGAAAGGCAAAGTGCTCAAGCAACTCTACGTCGGCAAGGACATCTGGACCAAGCGGAAACGAATAATGGTTCGCCGTGACAGACTCAGAAGCCTCCCAGACCAAGGCAGCCACAGAGCTCGGAGAAGCCTCCAACGGCTCAGACGAAGAGAAGACAACTTCGTCAAGAACCGCATCGGAGAAGTCGCAAGGGACATCACAAACCTTGCACTCCAACATGACGCAGACATCGCTATCGAGAAACTTCAACGCTTCAAACCGAAAGGCCGCAAATTCAACCGCCAAGTCCTCCGTATCCCAACATTCCAATTCAGACGCACGCCGCATCTTGGTGAATCACGTGGAAGAGGAGGCCAAAAACATGGGTGTAGGTCACCCTGATTCTTCCCCTTTCGACAGGGCGGTCAAGGAGTTCATTCTCGCATACAGGCAGGGTGTACTGATCGCTGGGCTTCCAGGAAAGGCTCGCCGGGCCGACTTAGAGGGGCTCGCTTGGGCTAGCCTTGATGGGGCTCTCAAGTACGCCAAGACCTAGGATCGACCCGAACTTCGCTTGTTAGCGATGCGTGTGGTCACCGCACTCATGCGTGTCGAATTGGCAATCCTGCACCTGACCACACTTACACATTTGAATAGGGCGTAGTTTTGGGGGTGCTGGGTTACACCCCCTCCGAATTCATGCGAATGCTGGACTCTCTCAACCCAGGCGCGATCGAAGCCGTAGAGTCCGGCATCCCGATAGTGCATGGGCCGCTCTTATCCGAGCTGAAGCGGAGACTCTTGGAGTTGAAGAAACTCGGGCTGACTAGGACGCAGTGCACTTACCTCCTTGCTCAGGAGACGAAGCAATAGCGTCAGCCTGCCGGTGAACAACTTCGAGTACAAGTTGAACGCCTGTGTGAAGATTGCTATCTCGAACGTAAGTACGATAAGGAGCCAAAACGGTACGTATTAACTCCTAAAGGCGAACTTCGCCTAAAGTCAATGATTGTAACGGACGCGAGTTCTGGGCGGACAGTTGCCTACGTTTCTCGCCAGACCAATCTCGAACCCGTCCGCGCAGGACGTCCAGCCAAAGAGCTCACCCACTGATCCAACACGATACTTCTAACGTCGTCGCCCATGATCGCGCAGTGCTATCATTGGAGACCGCACAGCATACACAGTGGAAGGACAGAGAAGAAAACTGAGCCTTGTAAGAGCTCATTCAAGAACGCAGAAGCCTGGAAATGCACATCGCTCCAAGTTTTCCCAGACCCAGCAAGTCTTGATTCTTAGTGCTTCTTGCGCATTCTTGCAACTTCACGCCCTTCCTCTTCCAAGCTCGCACGATTCACGATGACTCGTCCTGTGATACGGTCTCCAAACTATATATGCTAGCGCCGTTATAGCCACTATAGAGGGACCTTGACGACAACGATTCAGGTGGACGAGAAGACAAGAAAAGAGCTGTTCAGGGTTGTCTCTGAACTTGAGCGAGAGAAGGGCAGACGCGTGACGTTCGACGAGGCTATAATGGCTCTGATAGAAAGGGAACGGGCAAAGGAGTCTGCAAGAGCCAAGTTCCACAGCCTGTACGGCACATTGGGTCCTGATGCGAAAGCATGGAGCGAACTGAGAAAGCTGCGAAGAGCGGAAAGAGATAGGCTTGAGAGGGTCGTCGAAGCTACCCGATAGGTTGTCAGTGGATTCCGGGGTATTGCTTGCCTACTACCTTGGCGAGCAGGTCGGAGAGATCGCTCGAGAAGAGATCCTCGAGTCCGCGTCCACGACCGTTTACCACAGCAGGCTTTGTGTGAGCGAGCTGTTCTATGTGCTATGTCGGAGAAGGGGTCAAAGAATCGCTGCAGACTACACTCGTGCATTTCTAGATTCAGGACATAGTCTCCTGCGTGATTCTGATGAGATCGACATGACCGCTGGAGCTTGCAAGTGTGAGAGAGCTATCTCCTTGGCCGACTGCTACGTGATCGCAACGGCAATATGCCATCATGCCTCAGCAGTTTTCGCGCGTCATGAGAGAGACCTCGACAGCGAGATCAAGAAGAAACCATTCGAAGTGGAAGTCGTCTTTCTCGAAGACCTCGTGAACTAGAAAAAAGGGGGATTGCACTTGATACATGCGGCTATCGACAACGGGACCTGAATCTCCCACTCTTTCTCGGGCGTGATCTTGAAGTGGTATGGGCTTGCTTCGACGGAGACATCAACTTCTGAGGAGTAGGCGCTGCCTCGCTTGAAGTGGACATAGCCTGCGACTACTGATAGCGAGACGCCGAGGGCGATTGCGAAGACGCTGGAGAGAAGGAAGCTCGTGAAAATCGATTTGAGCAGGTATGGCCGCCTCGCTTAAAATTCGGCTTGTTGTCAGCTCGGGAAGTGTGGAGGCCTAGGCACATGACGAAGAAGGCACTGATAACGGGCATAACGGGACAGGATGGATCGTACCTTGCGGAGCTCTTGCTGAGCAAGCGATACGTCGTGAAAATCAAGACACACCTTATCAATCCAAAGTCAAACATTCACACAGGTGATAGCTCCCATTCTGCACACTTGCACTAGCCAGAATGCATGAGTGTCTTTGATCAGGATGCTCAACAAAATCTAAGAAGAACATCACGTTCACGTCGCTCGCGTCAATGCAGCTCGCGGTCTTGCTTGCGGCATCTCACATGTCGTCGAGGAACTCCGTGGAACTGTGAAATCCTTGTACTGCTACAGGATTACTGGGGGCGCTCCTGACTTCATATCAGGTTGGAATCCTGTTCATCGTTGGCGGCAACGCGATCTTGGGAGGTCTAGTTGGATATTTGAGTATCAGGGGATTTCGACTATTGGTCGCTTCAACAGTTTCGCTCGTTGTTGAAAAAAGACACAGACTCGGCGAACACCTACATCCCTCAGCACGATGGAGCCTCATCGTCCCACCCTCTCGTAGAAGCTTCTCATGTCCTCCTCCAAATCCTCCACATCATATTGAGCAGGTACCTTCCTCGCCTTGAGATACTCCATCATCTCTCTAACAGAAGCCCCAGAATCCATGGCAGCTCTCTCCAAGGTCACCTTGCCTTCAGCATACAGTTTAGCCGCATGCTCCTTCTTCCAGTCGGTGACCGCTCTGTAAAGCAGCTTCCTCAGGACGGTGGAGCGGTCAGATTGCTCAGCGTTTTCGATCTTCTTCAAATCCAAGACTAGGCTTCTCGGTAGTCTCGCTGCAACCAATTCCTCCTTCTTCATCTTCTCACCTCATTTGCTCTTCGAATCACTTCAGTTATGACGTCGGTTGAAATCCACATGATACTGGTCAGCTTGGCCAAGTCCTCAACCAACTCATCATAGCTGATCAGTTCTCTCTTGAAGGCTTCAAAGAGAACCATGACCGTGCTCGTGTGTCTCAGATTCCAACCCTTTGCTAGGGCCCGGGCCTCCTTATCGTCCAACACAGCCAGCATGTGTCTGCGCTTGGACAACACCAGCGCCTCAGCCTCGCCTTGCCCTATCCTCGCCTCATCCAACAGGCGTCTCGCTTCTTGCAGCTCTTCCCTGTCTAGGCTAACAAGCTGAACCCACCCCTCACGGATGCCCCTCTCTATTTCGGGCACATCTCTGGCTCCAGCTTCTCTTCCCTTATCGACGCATTCTGCCTTGACAAACGGAGACATGAGCACACTTCCGTACAGGTTCTTCAGCAGCCCCAGTCTTCCGATTCTCGCCAACAGGATCACAGGAGAGGTATTTGTGACCACAGGCATAGTGCAATACTGCAGGTCAGAAGATAAATAGTTAACGTTTGATAGAAATGTTAACAGCTCATGGAGTGTTCTTTAGGTCCTCTTCTGCGGGCGAAGATTCTCAGTGGGCAGGTACTGCTACAGGATTACTGGGGGCGCTCCTGACTTCATATCAGGTTGGAATCCTGTTCATTGTGGGCGACAGCGCGATCTTGGTAGGCAGGGGAACGCGATGGTTCACAACTACTGGAGCCACAAACATGTCGCGGATAGGCTCAACTGGACAGCGGAAGAATACGGCATCAAAGTTCGCACAGTCTCAGAAGCCTACACAGGCCAGACATCCCCATGCTGAGAGCTGACAGCTGTCTTGGAAGCTGGTTTCCTCGGGTTTTGCAGTATTGCAGCACTAATGATGCTGAACGTGACCGAGCTAGGAAAGACGCACGCATGAGCCTACTCATACG
>JALHTB010000134.1 GCA_022865625.1 Candidatus Bathyarchaeota archaeon | reverse complement strand
TAGTGGGCACGTTCGCTTGGGAGCTTCTCGTGGAAATACTGCTTTGCAGCCGGGATCCCAAGTTCCAGCATGAACTGTTGCGACAGAGCCATGAAGTAAGCAGACCATTCAGACAACACGTACCTCTTGCCCAGAGCTTGTCGCACCGTGACAGTGATCGGTTCTTCCACTCCGGTGTTTCGAAGTTCAACTGGTAGTATTCGCATCTCCAGATCCTGCATTTCACCGACGTACGGACATGACGGTTCCTCCGGATCGTAGAAGAATTCGAACTCCATGATCGTGAATTCTCTGAGCCGAATCGGCCCTTGTCGAGGTGAGATCTCGTTTCTCATGGCTGTGCCTATCTGTGCTATGGCGATCGGCATTCTCTCCCTAAGTGCTTCGTATACACGCTTGAAATCGAGGAACATGCCCTGGGCGGCCTCTGGTCGCCCATAGGCCACCGCCTCACTGTATGGCCCTATGGTCGTCCGAAACATCGTAGAGAAGTATTCGGGCTTTGAGAGCTGGCCCCCGCACTCAACGCACCTGATCTGCCTTTCGTTGATTGTCCTCTCAATCTGTTCCAGCGTGAAGGCCTCTGCGTCAATGCCAGCGGCCTCTTTGAGGAGATTGTCGGCTTTGAATCGACGTTTGCAGTTCAGGCATCCTACCATCAAATCCTTGAAGTGATCAACATGTCCTGATGCTTGGAAGATACGTTCAGGAGTTATGACGGGTGTTGAGATCTCCACGAATCCATGTCGTCTTATGAACGTGTCAAGCCATTTCTCTATGATGCGTCTTCTCATCAGGGTTCCGAGTGGCCCCAGATCTAGGAAACCGCTGACTCCGCCGTAGATTTCGAACGACGGCCAGAAGTAGCCTCTTCTTCTTGCCAAGTCTGCAACGAGTTCGTACTTGTCAGGCTGTGCCAACCGTCTCTGTCGCCTTCCCAGGTTCTCATCCGGACTTCTCTGATTTCAGATCAGACTTAAGCCTACTGGCAATACCGTATCTCTTCAGTCGAATCCAAGCGTGACTGGTTCTACTCCTGCGAGAGCTCCTCTCTTGCGAGCCTAGTGAGCCCATAATAGAAACGGTTTCCACAGTAGTTGCCCTTTCCGATTCCTGAGCACGCCGGATCGAATCCAATTCGGACTTCGCCGTTTTCTGACCGCACGAGCGAGAAAGGATAGAACCGGCAGATCAGAGGCCGAGCATTGTAGATTGTGCACTTGGTTCCTTTCAGGAAGAAGCAACTACCCCCGATCTTCCTCATCTTCTTGGTATACGGTGAGTTCGTTCGTGAGGAGGTACTGAACCGCCTCAGTTCCATCTTGGTCTCGTTGGTTATACGCCCGAGATCCCGAGCGGTGAGGAGAATGTTCCTCTTTCGCTCGCCAATGTCGCGGCACGAATTGCCGCACCTGATGCAGGTCCACCTCAATCGAGGAGGATGCCGAATCACCTCCAACCTTTGCCTTCGCTTGGGCAATAGTCGAGGTGAACGAATCATGAATGATGTACTCGCCGAAGGTCTTGATCCGGGTCTTACGCGCCGACGGACAAGCGCCAATTCTGCTCTTGCACCGTTCGGTAGTGAGACGAATCAGCGCACTCTGGGCAAGGCCAAGAGTCCCTGCTCTGATCTACCTTGCCTTGACGCGTTTCACAACGGGCGGTCGAATCTTCTTGAGTACCCTGTAGCCGCAGAATGGGCATTTTATCTCAGGCGTCATGGCCAGCTGGTCTAGAGTGAGTTTCTCTCCACAACTGATGCACTGGTAGAGTATGCCCGTGACTGATTGCTCTTTCTCCTCGCTCATCCGAATCACTTGAAGTGAGCGCACATAGGTATGATTAAAGGCTTGATCAAATCGCCCATGGCTGTCTCAGCCGAGCAATGCATAGAGGATGAAGAGCGGCGCCATCGTGAGCGTGATCGTGTTCAGTAGCTTCACTACGACATGAAGTGACGGGCCTGCTGTGTCTTTCAGGGGATCGCCGAGTGTGTCGCCTATCACGGCTGCCGCATGTGCCGCCGAGCCTTTTCCTCCGAGGTTTCCGGCCTCAATGTACTTCTTGGCATTGTCCAATGCGGCTCCAGCGTTGTTCATGAACAGTGCCACGAGCACCCCGGCCACTGTACCGACCATCAGGAGCGCTCCGATGGCCTCGGCTCCAAGAACCAGACCCACAATCACTGGAGCAATCACAACCAGTAGACTTGGCGCCAACATGTTTTTCAGCGCCGATTTGGTTGAGATGTCGATGCATTTGGAATAGTCAGGCTTCGTGGTGCCTTTCATTAGTCCAGGAATCTCTCGGAACTGCCTTCTGACTTCCTTGATCATCTCGGCTGAGGTTCGGCCGACTGCTCGAACTGCGAGGGCACTGAAGAGGAATATCAGCATCGCACCGACGAATCCTCCAACGAAAACCTCAGGCTTCGCCAGATCAACGCCTTTCAGAGACGCAACCTCCAAGAACGCTGAGAAAAGCAGGAAAGCAGAGAGAGCCGCGGAAGCTACACCATATCCTTTCGTCAAGGCTTTTGTTGTGTTACCGGCAGCGTCCATCTTGTCTGATATCGCTCGCGCTTCTTCCGGAATGCCGGACATTTCAACTATTCCGCCGGCGTTGTCCGTAATTGGACCAAAACCATCCATCGCCAAAATCATCGGAGTCACCGAGAGCATTCCCATGGTTGCGATGGCTGTTGCGTAGATGCCCATTTGAACCTGTGCCGCTGTTCCATGACCCGCCAGGGCGTCGATTCCACCTCCCAGGCCGAACGAGATTAGAATCGCGCCTCCGATTACAAGAACGAAAAGCCCCGATGATTCCAGACCCACTGCGAGACCTGTAGCGATCCCGGGCCCTGCACCTCCCTCAGCTGCTTTCGCGACCTCTTGTACCGAACGCCTCGTGTAGGAGGTGTAGTAGTAGGTGATGAACGCGACTAAGACCGCAGCGACAATCCCTACGAGCGCAGCGTAGAACATGTTCGGAGCATTCAACATGTATCCTGTAGTGAAGTAGAAAGCAGCGGCAGCGATGACAGCTGTAACGATCAATCCCCGTGTCATGGCCTTGAACGGATCATCATTCGCCTTTGCGTACACGAAGAACATACCTATGATTGCTGCTATGAGTCCGAAGGCTCGAACAACGACCGGGAATACGACCCAATTGTTGTTGAATCCCAAGCTGATGACAAGGCCGTATCCGAGAATCATTGCCCCAATGTTCTCACCAGTGATTGACTCAAAAAGATCTGCTCCTCTTCCAGCGATGTCGCCAACATTGTCGCCAACGAGG
>JALHTB010000133.1 GCA_022865625.1 Candidatus Bathyarchaeota archaeon | reverse complement strand
TGAAATCTACCGCATAGACACGGGAACAATCATTGCGATCGGTGTCGGTCTCATACTGATCGGGTTGAACGTTGCCCGAAAGGCCATCGGCGCCCGCATGGGCAAATTCAGTCTCGGAATAGGCATACTCGCATTGATCATTGGATTAGCACGATACCTCGGATTGAAAGTGGACATACTGCCGCTGATCATAATCTTGATCGGACTCTTCATAGTAGCAGAAGCAATCGTGAGAAGATAGAATTCCCTAACTCTGCGACTGCGCCTACGCATCCGCCTGTTTCTTCGCTGGAATCGAGAGCACATAGATAGCGAAGAGCATCACGAGACCCGCAAGAGCCTGCACGACGCTGATAGGTTCACGAAGTATCAGGAAGGCAGAGACAGCTCCGAAAAGAGATGCCGTTGAGAACATCACTCCAGTCCTCATCGCTCCAATCTCTTGGAGGGAGAACAAAAAGAGAAGCAACGATAAGCCCACAGTGAAGATCCCAACGATCACAATGTACAGGATCGAGACCGGACTTGCGACGACCTGCAAACCTAGGAATATTGTGACCACTAGTAGGAGGCCACCACCAAGGATTCCTTTCAGCGAGCCCACTTGGAGAAGACTTCTCTTGACGGTGAGAAGCCGAGAGACATTGTTATCGATTCCCCAGAAGAGACAACTGGCCAGCACGAGAAGATTCCCAAACAAGGATCCCGTAGACGTGAACTGGTAGAGATTGAGGTTCGTCGTTAGTACGACAGCGCCGATCACAAGAAGCACCATCGCTACGTAGTCTTTCAGCCTGCCCCTCTCACCAAGAAAGATGAAAGCGATTCCGATTGTGAAGAGGGTCTCCGCATTACCGAGAAGAGCGGCACTTACCGCAGATGTATTGTTCAACCCCGTAAGATAGGCTGTCGGCGCAAGGACCGCACCAAACAGAATGACCATGAGAACGAGGACGAGGTCTCTACCCACGAATCCCGTTTTCTCTCTTGTGGGTAGCTTAAGCAGAGAAACCGACTTTGCAGGTAGGAGGCTCGAGCCTGCCAAGAGAAAGCCTCCAGCGAGATAGGTGACTGATGCGATCAGAAGGGGTGATGCTGACTCAAGAAGCATCTTGTTGATGGTGGTGCCGATTCCGAATATGAATGCAGAGGAGAGTACTGCTACGTATCCCCAATGATGTGACATGTCTGGATCTCCCCGCCCATCAGCGATGGTTTTTTGGGCAACTTCGGTACAACCCCTAGCTAGAGTGTGTTTCGGTCCTTGACTGAGGAGCATATGGAACAGATTGGATCCATAGGGCACTACTACAGCAAGATCGGCGTTGCAGTGATTGATCTGACCGCCAAGATAGCCGTCGGAGACACTATACGCATCAAAGGCATGACATCAGACTTCCGGCAGAAGGTCGACAGTATGCAGATTGAGCATGCGGATGTGCAAAGCGCAGGCGCCGGACAATCAATAGGACTCAAGACTGCAGACAAGGTCAGAGAAGGAGACCTCGTCTACAAGGTTCTCACATGAGCCATAACGGTTCAGTTACTGCATCACGTAGCTCTTGAGACGCCGCGTGAACTTAGGCTGGATTCGCTTTCTTCTCACTACGAGAAGAATGAATGGGATGTTTCACCAGTAGGTATCTCGTTTCC
>JALHTB010000132.1 GCA_022865625.1 Candidatus Bathyarchaeota archaeon | reverse complement strand
ATCAGTACTATGGTTGAGCTCGAAAGCCTTGCGAAGCCATATAGCTCGCAATTTATTGTCATCTCTGTTTTCCAGCTTCGGGTCACTTGGTGCGCAAATTACGATTCAACCAGACCGGTCTGGTATCATGTCAACCAGACCGGAGTATAGCCAAGATCATGTGCGGGCGCGCGCAAGAACCAAAACTGCCTAAACGGGCGCTTTCGACAGCCCGTCGTTGACAGTGATCGTATACTGAATTCTCAAATGAGCACTGATGCAACTACGTTGTCTAGGGTACGTTTCCATGAGCAAGAGGAATGTGCTGACTGAACCGAGCATTCTTGTTGATGACGTGCTTTCCATGTTGACTGGACACCCAAGGGGCACGCTTGTAAGTTACACCGAGATCACAAAGAGCGTCCACGACTATATCAAGACGAACGGCTTACGGCAGAGATTCTGTCCCCATTGCAATGCGCCATTGGCGCCCTTCAGAGCCAATGCAGGCTACGATACCCGGTTAGGAATGTGAAGTATTGGTGGCGGGCCTGGCTCAAACTAGGGCGAATGATAATCATTGCAGGACTTTGATAACTAGGACGTGTGTGGCAAAATATGGGTGCGGCTCAATCCGTCTTGAAGAAGATCCTATCGATTCCGCGCCACAGAACGGACCGAAAACCACCACGCATGTTTTCTGGCCGAGACCCAGACCTCTTCGCCATAGCTGAGATAGCGCATCGAAGGAGGTTGGACGCGGAGCGAAGCTTGGAGAGCGTGTTCGAGAAGGCGAAACCTATACTCAGAAGAGAGCCGGAGGCCGCACATCCTGTCGAAGCTTTTGAGTTGCCGGCGGATCTCAAGACGCGAATCGCGGCTATGCCCGACCCCGAGGAGAGAATCCGTGCCATTGTAGAGTTCAAGTTGTCTGTGAGATCGCGATCGAGCCATCACCGTTAGACCATTCGAAACTAGAATGGTCGGCTCGTCTCCAAGAAACCTGACTGTACCAAGGAATCCTAAGCAGGAAGGCAATCTCAGGACCCAGATCAAGATCTACCGCCCTTATGAGCTTCCTCCGCATGGTTTCTGTGAGTGGTGTCGTCGAGGTCTCTTAGTGCGGTGAAGATGTGATGGTTAAAGTCTATAGGGTTGACGAGAATTGCCAAGAATGTAAGGGGATTAGTCTCCGTCTAGAGAAGCCGGGGGCTGCCTACGAGGACTGGCAAATCGAAGAATTCTATTTAACTAAGGATGAACTTGCCGTTCTTTACAGACTTAGGTTGATCGTTAATTGGTGAGTCAGAATGTCATTCTACGGATTGAAACCTCTAGCTCTTGCCTGTATTGGAAGCGCACCAAGAGACCGGACGACGAAGAATGAGGGTTCAAATTCAGTTGCCCGCACCAAGGTACCCACACACACACGAAACACGATTACGTTCTCTTCGATCCCTAATACGAGTTATGCCGGCTGGGAGTCATGCCATGAGATGCATAACGAGGGCTAGCGCCTCAAATTATAAATCGTGAAACGACAGTCTCTCGCTGTGGAGAAAATGTCGGTCCCGCCCCAAAGACGAGTTGAACACGAGCTTCAACAACTACTGGTTCATGTTGAACAACATGAATCACACGACATGGAGAAACGACGCAGAATCCAACAGTTGCTAGATGATGTTAGATCATCCGATCCAAAACGAGTGCAGAGAGCCAAGAGGATAGCCAAGCAAGACTATCGCATACCAAGTGAAGCATAGAGAATCAACTTGTGTACATGGGTCCTCGTGTGTAGGTCTCTTGGTGCGCATTGCCACGAGTATTGGGTCACCTTTTATAGTAGTCTTGGCTCTTGCGTGGTCAGTATACTGGAGATCTTACCTGCGTGGATGATGGGAGGGCCGTCAAGGCCGTGCCGATTATCGCGGCGAGTATTATCT
>JALHTB010000131.1 GCA_022865625.1 Candidatus Bathyarchaeota archaeon | reverse complement strand
GACGAGTACGCCAAGACTCCGCGAAATGTCCGCAGATGGTCCCATTAGGTCGCGAGCGTGCCCTGACGCAGTCGAAGAGTTCTTGGCGGCTGATTCCGGGTAAGTTTGTCTCCGGTCATGAGGCCCGGCGTAGACAGGGCTGTGATCTTGGACTGCCAACTTCGCATAGATCATGACGATCCTTCGTCGCATATATCTGAAGGAACGTTTTGTCAAGTGTCGTGCCAAGGCTACAGGAAATGGAAGTATTCATCGAAGAGCTCGGCTTTGGGCTTCACTCGGAAAGGCGACCGTATTGCACAGCAAGATTCGGCTAGGAACCTGCAGCGATCTTGGCAACCTGCTCAAGGAGGCCTATCTTCTTGGCATTCCAGATCTCTAAGCCCATAATCTCTTTCTTTTCATCGAGCTCCAGTATAACGTTGCGAGACGACTCGATAATCTCATGGCTTGGTCCATCTTTGAAGGCCAGGTATAGGATATCGTGCTCCTTGTCGTAGTGAACCTTCATCGAATTCTCCTCCAAGCACCTCGTTGAAGCTTTGCCGAGACCAGCTTGTCAAGCTTTCGAGTATGATAGACAGTAATAACTTTGATGTCTTTGTCAAGCTTCTGATACACTGCGACGAGCACCTTGCCGTCTGTCCTTCCAACTGAGACTTCACAGCCATGTTCTGTGTCCTCGAACAGTTCCGCCGGATGTGCAATGACGCTTTCGACATCTTCCCGACTTATTCGCCGTATGAGTAGTTTCTGCTTGGCATGAGATGAGTATGCGATGACCAAAACGACCGCTCTTTGAGCAGCCATCCTTCGGTTATATGAGTTAGCCAGGTCCAAGAATCACGAGGGGAGAACCAAGAGGCCCCCAAATGACAACATACGCATGAGCAAAGATCTCTTAGATAAGCGAAGGGAACATGCTGTTTGTGGCTACCGTGGATCCGAGCTACCAATCCTCAATAGAAACGTCGGTATTCGTTCACGATCTCACGAATCCCCCCGCGGAGGACAGAAGCTGCAATATTGATCTGACCATAGTCGGTTCCAAGCACAGAATCGTTCTGACAAAACGAGATGTCGATGCGCAAACTGAGTACGTGCTGAGAGTGCCTGTGGCTAGTTCGATAGGTTTGACTAGCCTCGACCAGAGAGACAATGAACAGGCGATCAGAGACTTGGTGTTGGCACTCAATCTTGACCTGAAACGAGTGTGTGTCTCTGTCGTAAGGGGAGAGTTGTCTGGAGCTGAAGTGCGGGTTACGCCGTCGGAAAGTCCTGTTGAGGTTCAGCAAACACCGCAAGGACTTGAGATTACTGTAAGAGAACATGCGATCGTAAGAGAGGTTGTCCACATAACAGATGTGACCACGGAAGAAATTGACGAGACACAGGCGATAGAGGTTTTCCAACTGATCAAGATGCTCAACAGGCACGGTTTGCCCGGAAATATCGAACCCCAGGTACTGAACCTGTCGAAAGCCCTGACGGAATACGAGAATGCCATGACAGTCTTCCCCAGGTTGATGATCTTTAAACACTTATTCAATTCACTTGAGCTTTCAACCAATTGGAATGGCGTCGACCGAAAGGGCAGCTCCTTGGATAGAGAGGTCGCTGGAGCGTCGGGCATCCCTATGACTAACGCTGAGAAATGGCGACGGTTCTACGACAGAAGCAAGCATGTTGACAGAACGGCAAAAGACGCCTCCGAGTTCGTTGGAGGACTGGCCACCATTTCTGATGATCTGGTGCCTTTGAGAAGAGCTACGACGTCTGTGATCTTGGACAGGTTGCACCGCCTGTAGGAAAAGAATGCTGAGGGCTGGCCCCGCTGGACAGAGTGACCGACAGTCCCATTATTGGTTTGCTTCGCCCTGCACACACCTCATTGGCCGTGTAGAGAACCTATGGAGTCCTGCTTAGAGCAGGTCAGTCTCGCAGTTTCTCATGTGATTCCATTGACCCTCAGAATCCTTCGATCCGGGCTGGACTATGACGAATGAGCCATCGCGACTGTTCTGCCGCTGCCCAAATCGGTCCCATTCGGCTAGTGCGCCTGATTGGATTCCATAGTACTAGGCAGCGCGCGATCGCCAACGATAATGAGCCGTCTGGTTTCTAGTAAACTTGGCGGGCCCGGTGGGGTTTGAACCCACGACCCTCGGCTTTCCTCGTTCCCTGGAAGCTTAGAGGGCCGATGCTTTAGACACCCGATTTGCTTTCCGTATGTGGGTGCTGTCCGGGCTGAGCTACGGGCCCGCTATGCGCACAATAAGCACTTGCTCATATCTACTTTCTTGCGTCCGTCTTCTTGAGTGTGAGACAGAGCGGACCGTTCTGATCCTATTCAACGTAGATCGCGGGTCGGAATGGCTGAGCCGTCTGGGCTCGTCCTTTCGGATCATACTTCCCGCCGTCCGATTCGTCGAAAACGATGATTTCACACTTGAACTCTTTGCCGAGGAATGCAACAGCGTTTTCTAGTGCATCTCGCTCGTTGATCCTTCCCAGCCTACGTCGCTTCTCCTGCATGTCTGAGGCGGTGGCTTGCATGTCCTTTGCGAGTCTAGGGGCGAGTTTGGATATCTCTTTCATCTTTCCCCTCAGAGTTGGGTCGGATGATCCGGCCTTCATCAGGTCTGGCACCCCCAGCGGACCCTTGGCCGCGATTTCGAGCGCCTTCAAATACAGTAGCCATTTCCATTCTGCCGCCGTGTACAGGTAGAGCTTCTTCGGACTCATTCCGGTCGTCTTCAGGATGCGGGCTACATCCTCCATGGTTGTTCGAATGAGATTCTCGATCTCTTCAGCTCGCTCATCGATCATCGCCATGTCAGGTTGTGGCCAGTCTGCGGTTGAGACGAATCCCTGCTTCCCCATCATGCTCCAAATCGTTTCGGAGATGAATGGAGTGAACGGGGCCATCAGTCGAACACGCACGTCAAGCACCTTGCTGACAACATCGGCGTTCACTCCAGACCGAGCGGCTGCTCTTCTCATGTACCATGAGAGGTCCTGCTCAAGCTCGTAGAGGGCATGATGAACTGCCTCTCGTGCACGCAACTTGTCCATCGCGGCCGTCATGTCCCTGATGCAGCTCTGAAGTCTGCTCAGAATCCATTTCTCTTCGTTACCACCATGAACACTGCCGGCTCCGTTAGCGTGCCCTTCAATAATCGATTGGGCGGAGGCGTACATTCGTTCGATTCTTTCCTTGAGTGAAGCTGCGGCCTGATGGCTGAATTCCACATCTTGTATCAACTCCGCGGCTGAAACTGTCGACAGTCTGACAGCATCTGCGCCGTGTTGGGCGATTGCGTCTCGTAGTGGGATGATGTTGCCGAAGGATTTGGACATCTTCGCGTGTTCCATGAGGACGCTTCCGTTCGTGACGATCTGGCGAGGCCAGTTCTCTCGCGGGAATATGGCGGCGTGGTTGAAGATGTAGAATGTCAGATGATTTGGTATCAGATCCCTACCCGAATGTCTTGAGTCAACCGGGTAGAAGTATGCGAACTCGTCATGCATCATTTTCAACTTCGAACTCTCGACGCTGGCGGACTTCGCAAGCTGTTCCGGGGCTCCCTGACCAAGGAGCAGATAATCAAGCACTTCGTCTGGAAGTTGCTCTGGCTTCAGTCTCAGTTTGCTGATCTGTTTGGCAAGCGTGTAGTATGCCATGTAGATTACTGAGTCGGAGAGACTCTCGATTATCCAGTCGGGATCCCATGGCAAGTGGGTGCCGAGCCCTAACTTTCTTGCACAAGCCTTCTCTCTCAACCACCCGATTGCATAGTCGATCTCAACACGGAATTCTTCGGGCAGGATGCTCATTGATTTGAGGCATTCACGCGCAAGCGCCTTCCATTCTGCATCGCCATAGTTGATGAACCACTGATTCTCGAACATCTTCACGACGCATTGCGTGCCGCATCTGCAAGTGACTGGCCTGTTGATGATTTCGTACATGACATCGGCTCCTCCCTTGGCGATCAGGTCATCCCGTACTCTGTCCCTTGCTTGAGCCACAGAGAGTCCTGCGTACGCGCCGGTATCGTTTCTCATTCGCCCAGAATGGAACTCTTTGCTGTAGACTTCAGTGGTAGCCTCTTCGAGCTTGGGGTCAGTCTGCTGTGTTATGCCGAGTCTCTTCACGACATCGACTGCGGGGAAATCTGAGAATCCGTCAAGAGTGACCACACCAATCGGCGTAAGTTTCACGACTGCTTCCCTCTCAATCCCATGACGCTTCAGGAGTTCCGAGTTCTGCTCAAGGTCGATGAGCGCCTGATAGTCATACGGAGCATGAGCGGGAACCGACATCACGACGCCGGTCGCACTCTCGGGATCCACAAACTCCGCAGGCAGAACTATCACCGGCGCACTGGTCATGGGGTTTGCCGCAGTCTTTCCGACAAGCTTTGACCCCGGAATGCGTTCGACGACGGTTGCCTTGCGGTTCTGATACTCCAGTTTCTGAAGACACGGCTCACTGATTATCCAGTCCTCACCGTCAACTCTCGCTTTCACGTACACGATCTCGGGTTTGACCCAGATGTTCGTGACACCGAATATCGTCTCCGGCCTCAGAGTCGCCGTCGGCAGGAACGCGTCTCCCATCTTGAACTTCAGTAGTACGTACTGCCCGATCTCTGGTTCAACGTCGCCAACCGTGTCGTGTTGACCCACCGGGTTACCATCATTCGGGCACCACCCCACAGGGTGACTACCCTTTGTGATGAGTCCTTTCTCTCGCAGTTTCCGGAATTGCCACTCGATGAAGCGACTGTATGTTGGGTCTATCGTCGTGAACTCCCTGCGCCAGTCGATTGAGAAGCCCATCTCCTTCATTCCACGCTTCAATTCCTCGTGGAAGTAGCGGGCTATCTCGATCGGCTCGACGAAATCCTTCAGCTTCTCTTTCGGCACGTGATAGACGCGCAGGAAATCATCTACCAGTTCCGGGTCCCCTTTGGCGATACGCTCAGCCATCGCGAGGATCGGCGTCCCGGTGTAGTGGAACGCCATCGGGAACAGAACGTTGTATCCCCTCATTCGCAGGTATCTGGCATGCACATCTGTCAGCGTGTATGTTCTGGCGTGTCCGATGTGTTGCGGGGAGTTAGGGTATGGGTAGGCGACTGTGATGAAGAACTTCTTCTTGGTCGGATCGGGGTCGGCTTCGAAGATCCGTGCCTGCTCCCATTCCTTCTGCCATTTCTCTTGGATGGCATTCCAGTCGATGACCAAAGTCTCACTTCTTCAGATGTGATTGGACGACCTTCTTTGCGCTAGTGAGAACAGCTTCAGCCTTGTCAAGTTTGGTTCCGCCTCCTTGACCGAAGTACTCTTTCCCACCGCCTCCCCCGCCCACAAGTTTCGCCAACTCTCCAGCAGCTTTGCCCGCATGCATACCTGCTTTGATCGCGTTCTTCCCGGCGGCAACAAAGATGCGGACGCTCTCCTTAACAAGAGCCACAACGAGCACAGCGCTTGAATCAGCTTCCACGACCTGGTTTGACAATGCAACGACATCCTCTTCCTCGCCGACTCTCTTCAGAGCCGTTGCCAGTTTGATCTTTCCAACCTTCTCGGCATGCAAGAGAAGATCCTTTGACTCGACAGCTGCGAGCTGTTCTCGGACATCTTGAAGGCGCTTGGTCAGGCGGTCCTTCTCTTCGCTGATCGATTTCGCGTATTCGTCCACTTTCTCCAGCGGGGCGTCTAATGCTGCGGCACTCCTCTCCAGTATCGCCTGTCGATCCTGAATGGCCTTGAGTGCGGCTGATCCGGCTGCGAATATGAGGCGTTCGACGCCGTCTTGGACGCGCTCATTCTTGAGGACCTTGATCAGTCCGATCTCGCCTGTGTTCTTCACGTGGGTTCCGCCGCAGGCTTCTACGTCCCAGTCACCGGTCTTGATTACTCGGATTTCTCTTCCTGGGACTACTCCGCCTTGGTAGAGGATGAAACCGTACAGCTCCTCGGCTTTCTCTCGTGGCATCCACGAGGCCTCGACCGGGACGCATTTCATGACTAGGTTACAGGCGAGCCGCTCGATCTCTGCGACCTGCTCGTCTGTGATCCTTTCATAGTGAGAGATGTCCAAGCGAACGCTGTCGACTCCTTTCTGAGCGCCTGATTGCCAAGCGTGTTGCCCGAGCACTCTCCTAGCGGCCCCAAGCACAATGTGAGTGGCCGTGTGATGACGCATCAGAGCGGTTCGGCGTTCCCAGTCGATCCTCCCCTTTACAGCCTCGCCTTCTTTTGGCATCGGCCCTTCGATCTGATGCAGTGAGACGGTTCCGACGCGTCGGACGTCAACCACTTTCGCCGAGCCATTGGCGGAAGCTATGATCCCGTGATCCGCAAGTTGTCCTCCTCCTTCTGAATAGAAACAGGTCTGATCCAGCACGAGGTACTTGTTGTCGACGATACCGAGTACCTTTGCCTCGAATTCCTGCTGGTAGACATCCTTGTAGTACAATGGTGTCGTCTCAGGGAATCCCGCAACCTTCTCTTTCAGAAGTTTCTCTGATTCGTCTTCCGCCTTGCTAGCTGCGGCCAGATGCTTCTCCGCAACCATTCCGAAGAAGTTGCCGGGAACATCGACTTTGATTCCTTCTTTCTCGGCTTCATCTCGCACGATATCGGGAACGAGTCCGTGCGAATCGTACAGCTGAACTAGGGTGTCCGTGGGCATGGTGTCTAGACCTTTGGTTTTGAGCTCGACTGAGATGCGTTTCACCATCTCGCTTCCTCGATCCAGAGTCTTCTTGAACTTCTCCTCCTCGACCCGCAAGGCCTCAAGTATCTCGTTCCGCATCTCGACGAGATGTGGGAAGTCTCTGCCCCAGTGAGAGATCTGCATCTCAGTGATCTCGCCCATCCGACCCTCAATGCCCAGCAGTCGTAGCATGCGGTAGGTTCTCCGAATCAGCAGCCGCGTCAGATAGCCAACGGCCACATTCGAAGGAACAACTCCCTCAGCCAACAGGAATGAGATCGCCTTGGTGTGATCTGCGACTGCGGATGCTCTCTCGATCGGAGCTATGACCTTCTCGAGCTCACGCCAGTCCATTCCGAGCCTTTCTGCAACCTTCTTGCGTGCCTCGACCCGGTCGGAGGTCTTCTCGATGTTCATGATGCCGGAGACTTTCGTGTTCTCGATCATGATCTTCGGATCAATGCTCGCTCCTGCGAGCGAGAGAATCCGGTCAAGTATAGGGCCATAGATTACTGAGAAACAGCTCGGAGACGCCTGCGTAAGCCATGCCCATCTTTCAATACCGTATCCAGTATCCACGGTCTTGATCGGAAGCGACACTAGCTGGTCACCGATCACCTTGTACTGCATGAAGACGAGCGTAGAAATCTCAAGGCCATTCACGCAGGCTTCAAGGTCAGGTCCAGCGTTTCCTCCACCAGACCAGAAGTGTTCCTTGTACGTTGCCAGCTCAGACTTGACACCTAGCTTCTCTGTGAGCAGTTCATGGTGGTATCGGATCGTCTGGTCCTTCCAGTACACCTGTTTGTCTGGGTAGTTGAATGCGTGATGCCCGCCCATCTCGAAGATGAGGAGATGTCTCCCCGCCGTCGGGCCAACATTATCCAGATCCGTGAATCGCAAGCAAGGTTGGCTGACGGCCAGCGGGTTCGCCGGCGGAGGGATCACCCCCTCCGTCACAAGTGGCTGAAAGTCGAAGATTGACGCTCCAACAAGATAGACATCGTCGCGCCACCGAGCAACCACAGGATAGGGCTTAATGATCTTGTGGCCCTTGCTCTCAAAGAACGAGAGAAACGTGTCACGAGCTTCTCTGACTGATAATCCAGTGCGAGCGGGCGAGTTGCCTATGAATGTGTACTCTTCACAGGGGACGTCTCCGCAAGTCTGCCGATCGGGGACCTGTGTCCAGAAGTGGCTGCCACAGGCGACGCATCGTCGTCTAACGAATCCTGACTCTTTGAAGAAAGGAACCGCAAACTCGTTCTCATCAATGTCCACTAGGCGTCCCTCCGAGCCAACAAGGCAGAGGACGTTGCGTAGTACAAAGAACTTTCTTGCTCTGCCCTGTCAGCTACTGGGCAAGAGCAAGTGCGTGTTTTTGAGAGCGTACAATTCAGAACAGGCACGCAGGAACTAACCGAAGAGCGCGCCTAGTCCGGCCAGCGCCTCTTCTTCCTTCTTCTTGTCCTCTTCTGGTTTCTTCTCTTCCTTCTTTCCTGCTAGAGCGGCTGCTGCTGGTGCCGCGACAGCAACGGGTGCTGCCTTCGCTGCCTTCAGCGCCTCATCGATCTTGACTTCGGAAAGAGCGGCTACAAGCGCCTTTACCCTGCCGTCTTCCGGCTTCACACCGGCTGCAGTAAGGATCTTGGCTACATTTGCTTCGTTGACTGGTTGAGCTGCCGAGTGCAGCAGCAATGCGGCGTACATATACTTCATGACTCGCACCTTGTACTAGGATTCGCCAGCTACCGCTTCCCTTTCTTTTCAACCTTTTTCTTTTCTTTGGGTTTCGCTGCAGGCGCCTTCGCTGGTGGTGGCTTCTCTTCACGTGGTTTTGCCTCTGGCGCTTTTGGCGGAGGCGGTTTTGCTTCCGGTGGCTTCGCTACTGGCGGTGGTTTGGCTTCCGGCGGCTTGGCTTCTGGGGGTTTCGCTTCGGGTGGCTTCGCCTCAGGTGGTTTCACTTCAGCCGGTTTCTCTTCTTGGGGCGGGGCACGAGCCACAATGTCCTCTCGTGCCGCGACTTCACTGTTGATTTGAGCTGCAGCGTCGGATAGAACCCTCATCTCGGAGTAGGCTTGCTTGATGAGGTCCGCGACGTTCTCTGAGGTTGGGAACTCTACCTCGTTCGCTAGGTAGAGCGCTTCACGGAAGGCGCTACCTATTATCGCCTCGGCTGTTTCGGGGAGAACATATTCTGTCTCAACTGCCAACGCTAACGCGCCTCGCCAGGCCTCGGCAAGGTTGCTCTTGTATGATTCAATGTCGAAGACGAGGTCTTCGAGTTTGAGGACAATCCCTTGGTCGAAGGCCCGCACTATCGAAAGGCCTGCTTCCATCGGCTTCATGCCGAGCTTCGACAGGAGAGAGGCCAGCTTCGGTGATATCGTGTCACCATTGTCGGCCACAACTGTATCCTTGGCAACCCAGATGCTGCCGCCTTCGATTCTTGTTGGAACCTTCACTTCACCAAACTCGCTGATGACAGGACCTGGCTGCAGGCCTGTATTGCCTGCAGCGATCATGATGTCACTGCTCGCGACGTCACCAGCCTTTGCGGGAACACGGACCTTGTTCTTGTTCAGGAAGAGAATCAACGCGTACGGGTTCATGTCGGTAAACAAGATCAAACTCGAGCCGGAAAGCCCACCAGTGAAGTCGCCGATGTTAGGTTTCTTCTCTCCCAGTGCATCTGCTGCCTTCTTGAAAATCGTGTTCTTCGCCACGAGAACCTCGGCTTGACCGCGGAGCTTCTTTCTGATCTCCTGGATCTGTGATGACCTGACTTTCCGCAAGTCGGCGACAGCCACAACAGGGTACTTCTCGATCAGCTCTGCGAGCCTCTGGAACATCTCCTTCTTCCAAGACGCTACGCGCGCAACTTGTCTCGTGAGCATCGGCTAACCCTTCCCGATCTGGACCTTCACTGGTTTGCCCATCGTGGTCTTGACCAGAACTTGGCGTATGTTCTTGGCCCCACGCTCCAGCTTTGCTTCGACTCTGCTGAAGACAGCCAAAGCGTTCTCGGCGATCTTTTCGTCGGGCATCTTCTCAGTTCCAATCCGGCACTGGACTACTGGCTGGTCTCTTACTCTCACTCGGATCAGTTTCCTGTGGCTATTGACGATTTGATCGATCGGAGCGTTCGGAGGAACAGGTGTCGGCATCTTGCCTCTCGGCCCCAGGATCGGCCCGATCGTCTTTCCAACGAGAGGCATCAAAGGTGCCTCAGCAATGAAGTAATCATACTCGGTAACTAGCTTCCTAGTCGCCTTCTTGTCCTTGCCCAACTTGTCAAGGTCTTCTCTGGCAAGCACAAGGTCAGCTTGGCCTGCTTTTGCCCTCGTTGCCAAGTCTCCGCTTGCGATTACACATATCTTGGTCTCTTTGTCGAGGGAGTTCGGAAGCTCCACGGACTCGTTCAGCCTATTCTCGGGTTTCTTGAGGTCGATCTCTCTAAGCTTAACAATGAGTTCCACGGACTGGCTGAATTCGCGTTTGGTTTCCGGTTTCCTGATCTCTCCTAAGGCTGTGAGAAGTTGATCCTTGGAGAGAGGCAATCGCGTTTTCCTTCTGGGGGCTTCCGCACGGGGATGTTCGGAGATTCATAAAAACGTTTGGAGAAGGGACCCACGGCTATAACGCTCCGAACCAAGACCCGGGAGGACCCAGCGAGCGACTCGGATTGATCTCTATCTCAGGACATGACCGTCAGTTCTGGGCTCAGCTTTATAGTGGAGACTCGGTTCCTTAGAACCTTCGTCCCATTCAAGTGATGCTCGTTGACTGAAGTCAAGACCTTCAGAATCACAGGTGAAGTGAAGAAAGCCCACGCCACAATGCCATTCTCATCGGAGATCAGGGCGATGAAAGACCAAGATGCGATTGAGAGAATCTACACCGACATGGGAAGCAGACACAAGGCTAAAAGACGCGAAATCAAGCTCATCCATATTGAGGAACTGAAGAGCGTCGAGACGGAGACTGCGAAGAGTGGCAAGTGAAGAGGAACAACTCAGACAGGGTCTCGTACAGCAGAGAGTCTATGAGGGGTCAGCCCGGACGCTTCAGGCAAGACTTGACATCATCAACGCGGCGATGAACGAGTTTGCGCTAGCGTCTTCCACACTCGAAGGCATTAAGAGCCAGAAATCAGACGCGGACGCCCTGATACCAGTTGGGGGCGGCTCATTTGTACGAGCGAAGCTTGCGGACATCTCAAAGATCGTGGTGGGGGTAGGCGCAGGAGTCGCCATCGAGAAACCAATCGATCTTTCGATCACTGAGATAAAGGATCGAATAGCAGGCTTGGACAAGGCTCGTACTACACTTCAGGAGCAGCTGAATCAAACCCTGATCAGGCTCGAGGAGAACCGCGAGAAGCTCAACGAGATTGTGAAGAAGCAAGGCGGCGAATCGATCACCGTAATCTAGGAAGATTCACGCAGAGAACAGACACGGCAGCTGCACATTACCTCGGTGTCTGAGATTGTTTGAGAAGCTCAGGTCTGGCCTAAGTTCAGCAGTGGAGAAGATCTCGAAAACGGAGCTTGCTGGAAAAGACCTTGAGCAGCTATTGCAGGAACTCAAGACGACTCTTGCCGAGAACGATGTCGCCTACCCGATCGCAGAACGCATTTGTGACGGCATAGGCCAAAAGGCAGCAAGTGTGCAAGTCTCACGCCTTGGTGACCGACGACAACCCCTGATGGCGATCATTCGTGAAGTTCTGCTTGATGTGCTGAAGGACAGCGGCGAGGCCAGCTTCTTCGACAAGATAGAAGCAAAGAAACAGGCGCATGAACCGGCCATCGTTGTCTTCGTCGGCATAAACGGAACAGGCAAGACCACCACGATCGCGAAGATTGCCCACCTTCTCAAGCAACGTGGATACACAGTCGTGATAGCATGTGCGGATACCTACAGGACAGGCTCCATCGAACAGCTTGAAGAACACGCAAGACGCGTCGGCGTGAAGACAATCAAGCACACCTACGGTGCCGACGCTGCAGCCGTCGCCTTTGATTCGATCAACCATGCCCGCGCGAACGGAATAAACACAGTTCTGATTGACACTGCTGGAAGAATGCAGACGAAACGAAACCTGCTTGAAGAGATGAAGAAGATCGTGCGCGTCGCATCGCCGGATTTCGTCATGTTGGTTGTTGATTCCCTGACTGGGAACGATGCTGTCGAGCAGGGAAGATCGTTCAGCGAGTCTGTAAGAATAGATGGTATTACTCTCACCAAACTTGATGCCGACGCAAGAGGAGGAAGTGCTATCTCGCTTGCAGCCGAGATCGGCAAACCTGTAGTCTTTGCGGGAACAGGTCAAGCCTATGAGGATCTGATCTCATTCGACCCGAAAGCAATCGTGGATAGAATCGTCGGTTGAACTCACCCGAAGGCTCGAGACGTATTGCACGATGACTGTTCTGATAGTAGCCTCTGAGAGAGATCCGGCAGGACTCAACATAGTGTCCTGGCTTGTCCGCGACTACGGGTTCGATATGTCCCCGGAGCACTTGGATCATGGGGTCCTCCAAAAAGACAATGTCTTACTCGCTCGGATCAAGGAGGAATCCATCTATGCCGACTCAGTTGACTCGCTCGTCGACACAGATGCGATCATCTTTGCGTCAAAGCATACGAGCGAAAAAGGCGACTCAAGTCTAACTGTTCATTGTACGGGCAATGTCCTCAACGAAGCCCCCTATGGAGGCAAACCCAGAAGCCTCGCACTAGTCGAACCCAATAGGATGAGAGCAGCACTACTCTCGTTGGCTGAAAGCCGCGAAGAACTTGGGTTACCGTACCTAGTTTCTCTTGAAGCCACTCACCATGGACCCACAGAACTTCGAGTGCCGTCAATGTTCGTTGAGATCGGGAGCTCTGCAAAACAATGGGAAGATCCATTGGCGGGAAAGGCCGTGGCTCGTGCAATCTGGACGGCCGCAATACGTCCTTCTGACGGAGTTCAAGCCGTTGGCTTCGGAGGGGGCCACTACTCCTGGAAGCACACAGAAGCAGTCGTGAAGAAGCAATTCGCCCTGGGACACATTCTCTCCAAGTACTTCTTCCAGAACTACGATCCAACCATCATAGAGCTTGCCTTCCGTAAGACCGTGGGCGACTGCTCACATGCCGTCATAGACAAGAAGGGAGTGCGCGGAATCGAACGAAACACTCTGGTCGAGTTCCTGGAGAAGTCAGGCCGAGAGATCGTGATGATGTGAATGGCTTGTCTTCCTGACTCGAATCCACTCATCACGAGGCTCTTCGACAAAGGTCACGCCGGCGAAGAGCAGGAAAACGACTTGGATACCTTAAATACAGCTCATCGATATTAGGCGGCGCGTTCAGAACAAGATCGACAATCAGATGAGGAAGCCCAATTGTCCGCTCGGAATTTCATCGGATCCGTCAGAAGACTGCTTCACGTGACGACACGACCCACTCGGGACGAGATATCGCTGATGGTGAAGATCAGTTTTCTTGGAATCGCGATAGTTGGCGGGCTTGGCTACGTTGTGCGCATGCTCTTCCTCTTCGTCGGTCTGCTTCCAAAATGAGTTCGAGGTAGCCTCTGTTGTCGAATCAGAACCAACAGCAAAAGAGCGTCATCTTCGCGGTCAGGACCACAAGTGGACAGGAGAAGACGGCGACCGAACTCATAGCTTCGAAAGCAGGAATGAAGAAATCACCTGTCTACTGCCTGCTAGCCCCTGAAGTGATCAAGGGTTACATATTCATCGAGGCAGCCGGAGCCCACATTGTCGATGATGTGATCTCAGGCGTCCGACACGCAAGGGCTCGAACGAAAGGAGTCGTTTCTCCTCAGGCCATGGAGCGGTTCATCATCACAAAGCCTGT
>JALHTB010000130.1 GCA_022865625.1 Candidatus Bathyarchaeota archaeon | reverse complement strand
GGTGTGGATGAGGATCGGCATCTCCAAGCGTTCGGCCTCTCTGTAGACCTCCAATGCCGCCGACCCCGTTGGGTCGAAATCCTGCAATGCAGGATTCAGTTTCAGTCCAATCAGTCCCAATTGGTCATGTGATTGTCGTAGTTCACGCAGGGCATCTTCCTTGGTGTTTGGGTCGACACTTGCGAAGCCGACGAATCTTCTAGGGTTCCGCTTCACAATCTCTGCGACTTCTTGGTTGGACGGCATCTCACAATTCTGTGACTTTCTGCAATTGATCGGAAGCAGAACGGCTCGGTCGATTTCGCACAGTTCCATCTCTCTCAGCAAAGTCGAGAGTGGTTGAGGCGATGTTCGCAAGTCGAAAGCCTTGTCTGCCGCCTTCAGCAGTTCAGGCCGGTTGTCGGTCAGTTCTTTGACCAAGAGGGGGTGGACGTGGACATCAAGCGACATGAAATGACACAGTTCAGGTTTGAGAGCTTGTTGCTGTATAAGTTTTCGTGAGCAGAATCGTCAGGTATAGTATGATTTCGCGATCTTCCGAGCGCGCCGAGCGCTCGGGATAGCATTCATGCATCCAAGCTTTGTCATGCTGAGTGCCGCGACGGCGTTTGAGAACTGCGCGGTTCTCTCAATGGTCCAGCCCTGAAGGGATGCGTAGATGAAGGCCGCGTCGAACGCATCCCCCGCGCCGATCGTAGAGATCGGTCTTGTCTTGAATGGTTCTATTGAACGGATTCGATCGCTTTGTCCGATGACGCATCCTTTCTTCCCAGCCTTCACTGCAACGGTCAAAGCACCTTTGCTTAGCAGGCTTTCGACAGCGTCGAGGGTACGTTTCTTCCGTGAGATCTTCTTTGCTTCTACTTCATCCAAGAGAAGCACGTCAAGGTGCTCTATGATGCGGTCGAATGGTCTACTCCATTGGCCTGTAGCACTCATCTGCGGATCCAAGGAGACCAATGCGCCCTCGCGTTTGGCGAGTTTGATCCAGCGTAGGATGTTCTTGCCCCAAAGGTCAGGGAGCACTAGGTATCCTCCGATGTGAAACGCCTTCGCCCCTTTCAGGCAGCGCATGTCGAGCTTATCGAGCCTAAGTGGCGGGACTTTGGAGACAACCGAGGACTTGTTGCCGTCGTTGTACACTATCACAGTCGAGACTTCGGTTTCAGCCGTCCTGTCAACAGCTAAATCACGCGTGGAGACTCCGCATTCACGGAAGCCTTCAACCGCGATTCTGCCGGCCGTGTCGTCGCCTATCCTGCCCACTATCGTGGCTCGTCCTCCGAGTCTTGAGAAGCATTGCGCCACGTAGCCAGCAGATCCCGCGGCAAAGATCCCTGCTGCCCTCATCCTTCCCAGTTCAGACCAGCGACGAGGAATCCTATCGACTCCCGCAAGTAGCAAGTCGACTGCGACTTCTCCCAAAGCTACGAGATCGAAACCTCTCACGGTGATCCCGCTTCCCTGCGTGTCTCTGGTGAGTGCTGTGAGCTATATACCAAGAGCGGTCTGATTGCCAACAATAGTGAAGAATCCTAGTGAGGAACAACTGGAATGGTTCCGGCGCTACAGCTCCTGAATGATTCTGAGGTTGAGGCAATAAAGCGCGGCTCGATGCAAATCCTCTCTGAAGTGGGGATGCAGATCAACCATCCTGACATACTCAAGCGACTCAGAGACGCCGGACTGGAGACCTCAGACTCCAACGTCCTGTTCAAAGAGAAGATCGTTGAGGAGGCGATCGAAAAGAGTACCAAGCGATACACAATTCATGCACGCGATTCCACGAAGAATGTCAACGTTGGAAGTGGAGAGTTGCGTTTCCTATCGTCTGGTGGGCAGAGGTGGCTCGTCGACCCAATCAGGAAAGTCAGGAGAAGACCCACACGTGCTGACCTGGGAGATGCAATTCGGCTCGGAGACGGTCTGGACAACATTAACATTGTGGGCGCTTTGGTCGCTCCTGAGGATCTTCCCGTGCCAGGCCGAGCAGTCTATGTCTATTCGGAGCTGCTCAAGAACAGTTCCAAGGTCGTTTTCTCTTGGCTCGAGCATCCTGATGAGGCAAGAGGAGTCATTCGACTATTCGAACTTCTAGCAGGTGGAACCGAGGCGCTTCGTGAGAAACCCCTCATGTGGTACTTCTGCGAGCCCGCAAGCCCGCTACGTTTCACGCACGAGTCACTAGAGATCCTCAGGCTATTCTGCGAAAAGGGCCTGCCGGTTTCGATTGGTCCTATGGTTCAAGCTGGGCTATCAGGTCCTGTCACATTGGCTGGAACAGTGGTGCAAACGAATGCGGAGATACTTGCAGGTGTGACGATCGCCCAGATTCTCTCACCAGGAAGCCCGGTTGAATACGGTGGAGTCTGTCATATCGCCGATATGCGTTCAGGCGACATTTCTTTCGGTTCGCCGGAGCAAGGGCTTTTGGCTGCTGCCATGGCCCAAATTGGCTGTTCATACGGATTTGCTGTTCACGTCAACACTGGCTTGACTGATGCGATCGTCCCTGACGCCCAATCTGGCATTGAGAAGGCAACAACGATGGCGGTCTCAGCGATGGCGGGTGCTGAGATGTTCGGCCACTTGGGCATAGCAGGCGCAGATCAGGGCGCAAGCTTGGAACAGCTCGTGATTGACAACGAGATCGCCGGGTATGTCAAACGCTTGCTGAAAGGAATCAGAGTCACAGACGAGACGCTGGCGGTCGATGT
>JALHTB010000020.1 GCA_022865625.1 Candidatus Bathyarchaeota archaeon | reverse complement strand
TTCCGTCTAGAAAGCAAATAGAACCAGTAGATCTATGATGGCCCTGCCGTGGCTGGAATCATGGGTGTGGCACACCCTTGTTTTTCCTGCACGCTTCGTCCTATGTTCGGCATCTCATTGCTGATATGATCCTGTGGTCCGCCCAGATCTTGCAGGTTCCTTCAGACGAGACCATTGTGGGCCCAAGTGGATTCGCGGGTGCGCATTCCTTCATGTAGAGCGGACATTCAGGCGGATCGATCTTGCCAATGATTACGTCGGCGCATCGAGCATTTCTCACAAATCCCGCTCGCTCGTCTTTGTGAGCCAACCCATAATGTTCGCGTGCATCAAGGCGAGAGAACTCAGCTTTCAAATCGAGTGCACTGTTCGGTATCGTTGCGACCCCTCGCCAGTAGCCGTCGTGCAGGTCGAAGACCTTGTGCATGGTCTCCTGTGCTTTCAGGTTTCCTTCCCATGTTACTGATCGAGTGTACTCGTTCTCCATCTTCGGCTCGTTGCTGCGAATCTGTGTCATGATCATGGCGACTGAAATCAGTATGTCGAGAGGTTCGAATCCTGAGAAGACCATGGGTTTGTGGCATTCGTCAAAACACGGCTTGTAGGCCTTCATCCCCGTTATTGTCGAGGCATGTCCCGCGTTGATGAAAGCGTCAACTCTGAGGTCTGGCGATCTCGAAACGGCCTCAACTGCAGATGGCACATATCGATAGGATGTGAGGAATCGGAGATTCGATGATGGTCCGCGGAGTATCTCGTAAGCGGTGGCCGGTGCTGTGGTCTCGAAGCCAACAGCAAAGAAGACAAACTCCTTCTCAGGCCGGGATTCAGCGATCTTGACTGCGTCGTGGACACTGTAGACTATGCGTACGTCCCCGCCGAGTGTCTTGGCTTCAGCCAATGATTGTTTCGAGCCTTTCGCTCGTGACATGTCCCCGTAAGTCAGGAGCGTCTTGCCACCGAGTGCCAGATCGACTGCTGCGTCAATGTCTGCTGCTGGGGTCACGCATACGGGGCATCCGGGGCCAGCGCGAACCTCCACAGCATCCGGCAGCAGGCTTCTCACACCGTGATGCGTGATGGTCCATTCGTGAGATCCACACACGTGCATGATCAGGATGCTGCGCCCGATTTCCTCGCTCAGTCGGCTGATTCTGCTTTTCAGCTTCTTTGCTAGGTCGGCGTCCCTGTAGCCATCCAAGACTGACAAGCAAGTCACCGACTGATGGGTTTCTTCGATTCCTCTTCGTAGGCGAGGATCTCTCTCCAATATGAGAGGGTTTTCTGTGCCTCCTTTTCATCCATCACTTGTATTGCGTACCCTGCGTGAACGAGCACATATTGGCCGGGTTTGACCTCGACCAGAGAGACATTGATGCCCTCTCTGGCGGTGCCCTCGCCAAAGTCAACCTTGGCGAAGTCACCTTCTATGCTGAGGACTCGACCCGGAAAGGCTAGGCACATGGAGACCTTCGCTGGGATGCAAAACGCAGCTATTAGAGTTATTGATCTGAGATTCGTGCCCGTGCTTGAGTCAGCTACAATTTCTGGGCAGCGACTACGGCTTGTCCGAAGGATAGGCCGCCGTCTCCCGGCGGTATGGCCTCATGTACGTAGAAGCGGAATCCTGCTCTCTCGACTTCTTTGCGCACTGTATGTGTGATCTGTTCGTTGCATGCTACGCCGCCTGTGAACCCTATCGATTTCACTCGTGACTCAATTGCAGCTTTGACTGCGCTCTCGGCCAGTGATCGTCCAACGTATGACTGTGCAGAGTATGCGAGATCTCGAATGGGAACGCGTCCAGCATTCGCGAAGATCTCACGAATCAGGGTTCCCGTCTCAATCACTCCCCCGCTTATGACTGGCTTCAGATTCAGCGAGTCTCTTCCATCCAGTGCGGCGGACTCAAGCTTCATTGCTGGTTCGCCTTCGTAGGTGCGCTCGTAGCAGAGCCCAAGGATGGCTGAGACAGCGTCGAGGACACGCCCACAGCTAGTTGTCGACGGCACCTTGCTGGCGCGAAGTTGTGCTAGGATCGTATCGATCTCTTCCCTCCCATGTGGAAAATGGGCTTCTCGCTGAAACAACCAATCTGCTATCTCTGCATGATCTCTGAGGATGCCGGCAGCCATCCTGATTGGGTACTTGGTCGCGAGGTCTCCTCCGATCATAGGTTGGGGTTGTAGATGTGCGACACGTTTGTGGCCAGCATGCTCGGCGAGAATCACTTCACCACCCCAAGCGGATCCATCGTCACCGTATCCGTATCCATCGCAGCATATTCCGATCATCTCGTCGACTCCGTGCTCAGCCATAAGGGCTGCAACATGTGCGTAATGATGCTGAACCGGAACAACTCGCATACTCATTTCCCGTCCAAGTTCGTCTGCAAACTTCGTTGTGGGGAAGAGCGGGTGTAGGTCTCGCCCGACGGCTTCGGGCTTGCAGCCCGTGAGCATCATCAGGTGACGAGTTGCCTCTTTCTGGAATCGAAAGGTCTGAAGGGTCTCTACGTCACCGATGTGCTGCGTCATGTACGCTCGCCCTTCATAGATGAGACAAGAGGTGACATTCAGTTGGCCGCCGACACCAAGCGTGCAGGCGCTCCTTGGGACGGCGACCGGGATCGGCGCGGGTGCGTAGCCTCTTGACCGTCTCAGCATAGTGGTCCTGCCGTCAAGTGATCTGACAACGGAATCATCGCATCTCTGTGAGATCTTGCGGTTATGCATTAGAAAGTAGTCAACGACATCGCGTAATCTCGCCAGGGCTTCTTCGTTATCCTTTATGATCGGCTCGTCTGGGGGATTAGCACTCGTCATGACAAAAGCTCGCTCGCTCGTCTTGTCGAAGAGCATGCTGTGGAGTCCAGTGTAAGGAAGCATGACACCGATATTGTGAAGACTTGGAGCGATCTGTTCTGAGAGGTCGAAGTCTGATTTCTTCCGAAGAAGTACTATCGGTTTGACGTACGATGTCATCAGCTCGGCTTCGGACGTGGCGACCTCGGCGAACGACCTTGTAGCCTCAAGGTTCCTCGCCATAACGGCCAATGGTTTCTGCAGCCTGAACTTGGTCTTCCGCAACCTGACTATGGGTTCACTTAGGAGTGTGGATGATGCGAGGTGGAACCCGCCATTGCCCTTCACTGCCATGATATGGCCGCGTTCCAGGAGCCTGCCGGTTTCACGGATGGGATCAGCCGAGTTGACTTGTTTGCCATCGTTTGTGAGCAAGGCCACTGATGGGCCACAGTCAGCACATGCCACCGTTTGTGCATGGAACCTTCGGTTGCTTGGGTCCCTGTACTCTGCCGAGCATTTCTCGCATGTCTCGAAGTCTCTCATGGTTGTGCGAGGCCGGTCGTATGGTAGGGCATCAATGATCGTGTAGCGTGGGCCACAGTCTGTGCATGTGATGAAGAAGTAGTCGTGTCTACGGTCCTGCCTGTCACGCAACTCCCGGAGGCAGTTGTCGCACATGGCTATGTCCGGAGGAATCACGGAGCCGGCATGCAGGCGTGATTCGTTGCTCTTGACGATCTGGAATTCCTTGAACCCTCCCGTCTCGGGAGGGTATGTAGCATCGATTTGAAGTATGACCGATGTTGGCGGTCGGTCGTCCTTGAGTTGTGCCATGAATCTCGAGACCGAGTCAGGTTCGCCCTCAACAAGTATCTCGACTCCTGCGTCGCCTAGATTTCGGACGAATCCGACAAGCCTGTTGGCGGTTGCGATTCGGTAGACGAAGGGCCTGAAGCCTACCCCTTGAACGATGCCCTTCACGATGAGTCGAGCCCTCATCACGCCTCACATCCAATTCATCTTGGGACAGACCCATTGATCATCTTGAGGTCAACCGTTGCGAATTGCGCGCACTGGGCATGTGCCCCGCCAAATAGGTTCACCTAACACTTCCGTTCGGAGGATTCATCCTGCTGCATTTAGATTAGCTACGAAACGCACTTAAGCTCCGCAGAGAGACCGCATGACGCTCCAAGGTCGGGACATTATTTGGCACAGACCACACAGGAAAAGTGCCTAGTGAGAATTCTTGAGGAGCGATGCAAGGGCTGCGAACTCTGCGTAGTCACATGTCCACAAGGAAACCTCGCATTGTCAGACAGGTTGAACAGGATGGGTTTCCATCCGGCAGTGTGGCGCTACATGGGCACAAAGGGACCCTGTACAGCGTGCGGCATCTGTTATTGGGTCTGTCCGGACTTTGCCATACATGAGGTCTTGGTGAGGACCTGACAGATGACCGAAAGAGTATACATGAAGGGCAACGAAGCGCTCGCATACGGCGCACTCAAATCCAAACTGAACGCGTACTTTGCGTATCCGATAACGCCTTCAACGGAAATCCCTGAGACGCTCGCAAAAGAATTCGGGAACGAGGCGTACCCGGACTTCAAGATCTTCCTACAAGCCGCCAGTGAACTTGAAGCAGTGAATATGGTATTGGGCGCGGCCGCGGGTGGAGTCCGAGCCATGACCGCCACCTCGAGTCCAGGATTCAGCCTTAAACAGGAGGCGCTCTCGTACGCGGCCGGAATGGAATTGCCGTTTCTGGTCGTGAACATCAATAGAGGCGGTCCAGGACTAGGCAATATCGCTCCTGAACAGGGTGACTACTTCCAGATGACGAAGGGAGGCGGGCATGGAAGTTACCACATGATCGTATTGGCGCCGAACTCAGTCCAGGAGATGGCGAGCTTCCCAAAGATCGCGTTCGATCTCGCTTTCAAGTACAGGAACCCTGTCTGCATCGCGGGAGACGCCTTCACCGGCCAATTGAAAGAGGACATAATCTTCCCGAGCATCGAGGCAGTCGAGTACGACGTATCCTCTTGGGCCGTCACGGGAGCGAAAGGCAGAGAACGTCACGTCATCAACTCGATGAATCTGGATCCGGAAATCCATGAGAAGCACGTGACGCACCTCGACGAGAAGTACAAGGCCATTCAAAGGAATGAGGTCAGATGCGAATCCTACTTGACTGACGACGCCGAGATCGTGATCTCGGCATTTGGTATCACCTCGCGAATCTGCAAGAGTGTGGTAAACACGCTGAGGAAAGAAGGCACGAAGATAGGTCTGTTTAGGCCGATCACATTGTGGCCGTTCCCATACGACGAAGTCCGCAAACTGACCGAGCATGCTAAACGTTTCCTCGTCGTCGAGCTCAACACCGGGCAAATGGTCGAGGACATCCGCTTGGGTGTGGAAGGAAGAGCTAGAGTCGAGTTCTTCGGCAAAGTCGGCGGACTGCTCCCGACTGAACGAGAGATCAAGAACAGACTGGAGAGTCTCATGAAGGAGGCGATCGCAGCTTGACCACACAGGAACCAAGCCTGCAAGGGTACAAGAAGAAGCTCGGAAAACTCGAAGCGCTGACTGAGAAGCCCACACACTACTGCCAAGGGTGCGAGCATGGCGAACTGACACGACTTATCGCAAGTGCGATTGAGAATCTTGGGATTCGAGAAAGGACAGTGATGATAGACTCAGTGGGCTGCAGTGTCCTCGCCTTCGACTACTTCAACGTCGACCATGTGCAGTCACCTCACGGTAGAGCGCCTGCGATTGCCGCAGGTCTCAAGAGGGTTAGACCTGAACTGGTTGTGTACACAGTCCAAGGCGACGGCGACACTCTCGCAATAGGTCTACTGGAAGTCATGTATGCGGCCATTCGCGGTGAACCAATCTCAGTCTTCCTCGTTAACAACGCCATATATGGAATGACAGGCGGACAAATGGCCCCGACAACAATGCAGGGACAAGTCACCTCAACAACTCCCTACGGCAGGGACACCGTATTCACTGGCTTGCCTGTGGACGGATCGAAACTGCTGTCCAGCATCGACGGATCGGCGTACGTCAAAAGAGTGAGCCTCGCAATAACCGAAATCGAGACTCCCAGAGGAAAGTCGTACAGCATCAAGAACATACTCGACGCAAAACAGGCGATTGAGAATGCGTTCAAGGTTCAGATGATGGGAGGCTTCTCGTTCGTCGAGTGTCTCTCAAGTTGCTGGGTGAACTGGCACCTACCGATCATGGAAGCTAAACGCTTTGTCAACGATCGCCTCATCAAACAGTATCCTCTCGGAACATACAAGGACAAGTTCGGGATCGAGAAGAAATGACCAAGACTCAGATTCTGCTATCCGGCCACGGCGGACAGGGCGTGCTTCTGCTTGGAGACTACATCGCATATTCTGCGGTACTTGACGAGAAGCATGTGGTCTACACACCGTCATACGGTCCTGAGACACGAGGAGGAAAGGCGAAGTGCTACGTTGTGATCTCCGACGATGAGATAGACACCCCGATTCCAGAAGTGCCGGACCTCATGATCATAATGAATCAACCATCGATGGATTTCGTGCCGATTCTCGGAGCGGGTGGCCTACTGCTCTACAATAGCTCACTCGTCGAGGGGGAACCTCAAAGAGATGACATCAAGAAGATCCCGGTACCTGCCACGGAGATAGCTGAGTCGCTCGGAAAAGAACTCTCCCCTGAGACCATAGGATATACTAGAGATACGAGGTTGGTGGCGAACTCGGTAATGTTCGGTGCATACTTGGGAACACCTGCCGGCCAGTCAGCAAAGAAACACCTGAAAGAGACCTTACAGCACTTTCTCGCAGGAAAGAAACAAGGGCTTCTCGAACTGAATCGGCTTGCTATGGAGCGAGGTCTTGATTACGCCTCTTCCATAGCCGCAGGGAAGCGCTGAGCTCCGTCTCCGGCATTCATGTAGTCTCGCCTTCGCGTACAGCATTGATAGCATATACAGAACGCTCAAAACTATTTACCGGACAGGCACTTCCTGATCGCCCATTCGCAGGACGAGGGCTATCCTCAAGCCATTCCGCTGCAGAATGAGCGCTCGTTGGGAGCAAAGACACAATGCCAGAAGTGACTAAGGAGCAGTTGCTTGAGAAGGCGAAGAAGCCTGCAAAGGATGCGATGCGTCTTCACCCGTTCTACAGAGGCAAGGTGCAGACTGCCCCGAGATGTGTGATTCGTGACTTTAACGATTTTGCGATATGGTACACACCCGGTGTGGCTGAGCCATGCCGTGCGATCGCAAAGGACGAGAAGCTCGTTTACGAGTACACGAGCAAGTGGAACACGATCGCAGTGGTCAGTGACGGAACTAGAGTTCTCGGACTCGGAGACATAGGCCCGAAGGCCGGATTGCCGGTCATGGAGGGGAAGGCGCTTCTATTCAAGTACCTAGGAGGAGTCGACGCGGTTCCCCTCTGCCTCGACACGAAGGACCCTGATGAGATAATCAAGACCGTCAAGTTGATCCAGCCATCGTTCGGCGGCGTGAACCTGGAAGACATCTCCAGCCCGAAATGCTTCTACATTTTGGACAAACTTCGGGCTGAAGCGGAAATACCAATCTGGCATGATGATCAACAGGGAACAGCTACAGTGACCCTCGCCGGCCTGATCAACGCTTTGGAGGTCGTCGGCAAGAAGATGAGTCAAGTCACGCTGGCCATGATCGGGGCAGGCGCCGCGAATATCGCATGCAGCCGCCTCATGTTCGCCTACGGGCTGAAGCCACAGAATACTTTCGTCGTTGACACGAAAGGCATTCTCAACCGTCAAAGAAGGGATATTGAAGCGAAGAAGGCTGACTTTCCTGACAAGTGGAGACTCTGCGAGACAACAAACAAAGAGCAGAGGTCAGGAGGCATTCCTGAGGCTCTCAAAGGCACTGACATCTGCGTCGCACTGTCCCAACCTGGTCCGGGCACCATCAAGAAAGAGTGGGTTGAGAAGATGGCGACGGATGCCGTGATCTTCGCCTGCGCGAACCCGATTCCTGAGATCTGGCCTTGGGAGGCCAAGGAAGCAGGAGCGAAGGTAATCGCGACGGGCCGATCTGATTTTCCGAACCAAGTCAACAATTCTCTAGGCTTCCCGGGAATCTTCAGAGGAACGCTCGACGTTCGCGCTCGTACAATCACGGACGAGATGTGTATCGCTGCTGCTGATGAGCTTGCGAAGTGCGCAAGAGAGCGAGGACTGAACGCAGACTACATCGCTCCGAACATGGATGAGTGGCAAGTGTTCCCACGCGAAGCCGTCGCCGTAGGAATGAAAGCCCAGGAGCAAGGAATAGCTGGCCTGAAGATCAGCAGAGACGAGCTCTATGAGCGCTCCTCAACAATAATCAAGACTGCACGCGACCTAACCAAGAGCATGATGGCAAACGGGTTCATCGCCCCAGCTCCGCCCGAGTGAAGCAAGCAACAGACCCTGCGCTTACATTCGCAGCCGAGCATGCACAATCGTCTCCGGCGTGGACTTGCGACGCAACAACCGATTGCCGGATGCTACTGAGCAGTATGCAGGTAGGCGAAGGAGCTAAAGGCACCATCGATGAGTACGGGTTCCACGTCAGCATGTGCGCGCGGAGCGCGGGCTGGCGGTCGGAGTGGGTAATGCCCACAGTCAATGACAGAATCGATCTTCTTCATATCTCTCCTATACGACGCGTCGCCGCTCTTCTTGCTGAAGCAAGGAAGCAGCGGGACATAATCTCCTTCGGTGGCGGTGCTCCGAGTCTCCTGCCGCCACAGGAAGTCTTGGATGAAATGGTGCGAATGCTCAAGGATGAGCCAAGGGCCGCATGCTCATACGTTGGAACAAGAGGCCTCATGGAGCTGCGCCGTTTAATCTCAGATGACTTCGCAAAGCAGGAAGGGACAAAGTACGACCCCGAGAAGGAGGTAGTGATCACAGACGGTGCAAGTGAAGGGGTCTTCGCTCTGTTCATGTCGCTACTTGGAAAGGGCGACGAGGTAATCCAGACAGACCCGACGTATCTGGGTTTTCGCGAGGCAGCAATGCTTGCAGGTGCACGAGTCGTCACACTTCCTGTCACTGTTGACGAAGGCTACCAACCGGGCATAGAGATACTGAAGAGCCTGGTAACAAGCGAGACTAGAGCTTTCGTCCTACTTTCGCCGGATAATCCTACCGGCAGAGTAGTCAAGGAAGAGTTCGTGAAAGCGCTGGTCGATCTTGCAGTCGATCACAACTTCTGGATCATATACGACGCCACATACCGAGACATACTCTTCGAAGGCACATACCTAAAGATCTGCAGCCTCCCAGGTGGACGTGACCACGTCGCAGTTACAGGCAGCTTCTCAAAAGCGGCATCCATTCCCGGACTTCGTCTAGGATATGTTATGGGTCCGCCTCATGTGACGGACGCTGTTGAGAAGATCAAACAGTACACGAGTCTTGCTCCGAATACCCTGAGCCAACATGGGATGATCAAGTTCTTCTCTGGTGACATCAAAGAGAAGTACCTGAAGCAAACCGTCTTACCGACCTACAAAGCAAGGAGAGACTTCATGGCGGAATGCATCAAAAAGGAACTGCCTGAGGCAAAAACCTCTATGCCGCAAGGCGCGTTCTACTTCTTTGTGAATCTCAACTACTATCTGGACCGCATGAGAAGGGATGACGGAGATTTCTGTAACAGATTGCTCGAGCGGAAGAGTGTGGTTCTCGTGCCTGGGTCGTACTTTGGATCAAAAGGCGCGGGACATGCACGAGTGACTTTCGTGAGTGAACCTGAAGAAAGAATAGAGGCCGGTATCAGAGCCGTCGCCGAGTATGTGTTCAGCTTCACATTCTAGGTTACGGTATCTCCTGCAGTGGTTTCTTCGCGACTTGGAGAACGATCTCTACAGGTGCCCGAGCAACTTGCTCGATCCTGGTCTTCCACTCACTCCCTATTGAGACGAGAGCGTAGATGCCGCTCACTTCGGCTTTGGCTTTCTGCACGATTCTAGCTAGGGCGACTTGTGTCTCGCCGCTGTCGATCACGTCGTCGACGATGAGGACACAGTCTCCTCTCTTGATGGCGTCCCTTGGCACGAAGAGGCTCATCATGATCGCGGTCCTGCTCGGGATATATATCTCCTCGATGAACTCGCGGACGCCAACTTCTCGGCTCTTCTTCGCGATGATCAGCCCAACCCCAAGCCTGTGAGCAACCAAGGTTGCCAGAGGGATGCCGTCCACCGCCGCTGCGAGCACTTTGGTGATCCGCTTGCCCGCGAAAGCGTTGATTGCGTGCTGCACGGCCCTTTCTAGAAGAAGCGTGTCCGAAATCAGTCGAGTGTTGTCGAAGTAGCCCAGTTCGTCAAATCTGATACGCTGCTGTATCTCGCCCTCGAGGCGCATGATCTTCTGGAGGGTCTGGTTGATTGACTGAGCGCGGTCAATTGTTGGCAGAACGTGTCCTTTGACGTACCTGCTGAGCACAGTCTCCGGTAGGCCGATAATCTGGGCCAATTCCCGATATGTATAGTAGTTCTTGGCGAGATTGAGCAGTTCGATCGTCATCAGCTTGTATTTGAGGTCAGAAATCCTAGAACCTCCTTTCATTGCCATTTCCTCTCAAAACCAGTCTATTTGGACGGATACATACAAGTTCATGCGAATACCTAATAACACTTTCCACTCGGCATTAACACGAACCCATAGGGGCACCCTATCGACGGCTGCCTACGACACCTTGGCTATCCTGGTACCTGCCCTCATACTTCGAGGCAGTCTTCCTACCCAGCCTCAAGACCGTCAGCTGAACGAATCTTTCCCCTGCCCTAAGCTGTACTGCTCGTCTGCCGCTGTTGAATAGCGAGATTGTGAGCTGGCCCCTGAAGCCAGGGTCCACGAGAGCAAGGCTCGCCATTATCCCCTCACGAGCCATGGAGGACCTGACGTGCAGCACCCCAACAAGCTCGTCACTGAGCTCCACCTTCTCCAAGGTCGCGACGAGGCGATGCTCTGAAGCCCCCAATTCCATGCCGGTTGCCAGTCGCAGGTCGTAGCCGGCAGGGTTGAGACTGGCCTCTTCGAAAGGTTCGATGATAAGACTTCCATTGGTCAACGCATCGCGAATCTCCGAGTCTGAGAGGGCCATGAATGATCGCTCAAGTTACCTGGGCTGCAGGCGAATCAGCCAGCATGAGTCTGAATGATTAAGCCTTTCCCAGAGGCTTATGTGGGCGCACGCCAAATCGACGCCCAGTGCTGGGAATAGCCACTGCGGTTCCAAGTCTCTCTAGTCAACAAAGTCTCGAACATATCCAGAGCGAGACTTCTCGGCGGGAAAGCAGACATAACAGTCGCGGCACCGTCGCCACACCAATCCTTCTCTATTCTCCGGGCGTCACCAAGTCCCCACATTGAGGTCAAGACTGAGGGTAACACTCATGCGCTTGTGAGGATCACGGAATTGGAAGCCGAGCAGACATTCGAGTCAACGATTGATCTCGAATACTCCACATCAGCGCTATCGTTTCCTATTCACGAGGTGACCCCGCCCACAAATTCGCCTGAGTCTCTCTACGAGTACTGTAGAGCGGACAAGTTCTGGGAGATCAAGGATCCTGTGATCAGACGAACGGCCGATAGAATCAGTAGCTCCACGCAGAATCTCGAGGGTTTCCTGTCAAGCACATTTGCTTGGATTCGTGACAACGTTAGACTTCGGGAACCCCAGCCGACTCGATTTGGTGCAGCAAAAGCGATTCGTGAACTGACTGGTGACTGCGACGAGTTGTCAGACCTCTTTATTGCGCTTTGCAGAGCTGCGAACGTTCCTTGCCGTAGAGTGGTTGGGATCTTCTATCACGGTCGCGAGAGTGAAAGTCGACCTTTTGACTGGCATGCGTGGGCTGAAGTTCATGTCGCTAGGGATGTGTGGGTTCCATTCGATCCATCTCTGAATTTCTTCGCGAGCATAAGCGAGAGGCATCTGGCCAGGTGCTGCATGGGCATAGACTCTGACTACTCAATCCGGAGGCTAACCTGGAGATCTCATCCGACCAAGTCACCAGTTCTCAATGATGATGATGTGGAAGGCGTCGTTGTGGTATCCTGACCGTGAAGTCTGCGTCTGTGAACCCCCCCATCTTGGCCATATCAGTCAGTCTTCTCGGTTCCCGTGGCGGATAGATCCGTTAGGGCACTGGCAACTGCTTTTTACCTCCAGAGGCATTGAAGAGCACAATCCTCATGGAGTTGTAGTGGACTCTCCACTCGATTTGAGGAGGTCGTTGGTGAGCTATGCGTGTCTTTCTCACGGGCATCAATGGTTATCTTGGCCGCGTTCTGGCGGAGCATTTCGCGCATGTTCCAGAGATCGAGGGAATCACTGGCATTGACTTGATCCCCCCAAGAACCCGCTTCCAGAAAAGGTGAGATTCCTGCAGATGGATGTCCGCTCGCCGGAAGTCAAGACCGCAATGGCCGGACATGAGGCAGTGGTTCACACAGCCTTCGTCGTCCTCTGGCCAGCAAGATGTCTGCAGCTGAGCGTAACGACATCAACCTCAATGGCACACGAAATGTGGCAGAGGCTGCTGTTGCGAATCGAGTGCAACGGTTCGTTTATTCGAGCAGCGACGCGGCCTACGATCAGTACCCGCTTCGTGGGCAGACGAACGTGACTGAGGACTTCCCGCTTGGCAAAGGCGATTTCTCAAGCTACTACTGCAATGCCAAAGCAGCCATCGAGCGCATGCTGACTGAGATGCTGGTGCCTGCAGGGATCACGTTGACGATGTTTCGCCCCGGTTATATCATTGGACCGCGCAACACGGCAACGATACAGTCTTTTCGGTCAAATGCGGTCAAGTTGTTCGGTCATGATCCACGATCCCAGTACGTGCACGAAGAGGACGCAGCCGCCGCTTTCGCAAGGGCAGTGCTGACCGACATGCTAGGCGCCTACAATCTTGACCTTGATGACTGCTTACGTCTGAGCGAGGTTCAGAAGATCATCGGTGTCAAGTTTGCTCCCACTGTCCCTATGTGGCTCGCTCGCCTGATCATGCTTGTGAGTTGGAAGTACCTTCATTCGCCCACTCATCCTTCATGGCTGGACGTGATGCTTGTCGACTTCACATTGAGCAATTCCCGACTGAAATCAACCGGGTGGCAACCGAAATACAACAGCGTCGAGGCGCTAAGATCGGCACTGGCGCAATGAATGCTAACATGAATCTGACTGGCGTTGAGCCTGACCCGCAAGGTTCCTTGGGCATGAGCAAGTTGAGTGAAGCGTCACGACAGAAACTTGGCAACCCCGTCTTTCAGGTCAGACCACTGACCAGAGAGGATCGCGACTGGGTATCCGCTCTCCTAGTGGAGCACTGGGGATCTCCTAGAATTGTCACCAGAGGCAAGATCCGCCACGCAGATGAGTTGAGCGGCTTCGTTGCAGTTCAAGGTGACAAACGCATCGGGTTCGTAACCTGCAGAATAGATGGTGCGGATTGCGAGGTTGTCTCCATGAACAGCCTCGTGATGAATGTGGGAATCGGATCCGCATTGCTGCACGCCGTCAAGGCCCTCGCGACCGCTGCCAAGTGCAAGCGGCTTTGGCTCATAACGACAAACGACAACGCTCCAGCTCTACGCTTCTATCAGAAGAGAGGCTTTGTGCTAGTAGCTGTGTATCGCAATGCCGTTGAGCGATCACGTAAGCTGAAACCCGAGATCCCTCGGATGGGGGCAGATGGAATCCCGATCCGAGACGAAATAGAACTCGAAATGCTTCTGTGAAGAGGTAGCATGTCGCAATCGTGATCCTTGGCTAGTTGATTCCAACAGGCTTAAGATGAACTGTCTTCCGTGCAGATGTTTGGGCCCGTAGTCTAGCCAGGATTAGGACACAGTCGCACACCACGGTGTAGGCCTTCGGAACGACTCATGAGGAAAGCCTGGGGTCCAGGGTTCGAATCCCTGCGGGCCCGCCAAACTACAATCGCTAGGTACCGTTACTGGTCAAGATGAGCGGTCTCAAAACGGGTCTGCTTTCGGGGAATTGCGGCCCCCCTTTCGGCCAAGTTCCGCATCAGTTGTGACGTGTGGTTCGTCGTGAGCTAGAGGTCCTGTGAGGAATGCTAAGCGAAGCAGGATGAAGACACCTGGCTGAGGATGCTCTCAAATCAGAACTGCTAGTGAGAATACGGAGGTTCTCTTGCCAACTTCGAGCTCACAGAAGGGCTAAAATGGGCCGGAAATACGTTCCGTAGGTATAGGGTAGGATTGAGTTAGGATATGCCAAGTTTGAACTATCAGGGAATTGGGCCTAGACTCGTTGCGCAGATAATTGACGGAATAATCCTCATGATCATCAACTGGATGCTCGCTGCAGCGATGTTCGGTGGATTCACCTTTGAGGTCTACGGGGCCCCGGCTTTGTCATTCATGGGCGTCGGCATGCTCCTGTTCCTTGTGTACTTCATCGTCCTTGAAGGCATGTTTGGGGCAACCGTCGGCAAGATGCTCGTAAAGCTCAAAGTCGTTCGAGAAGACGGTTCAGCATGTGGCATCGGACCGGCCGTCATAAGAAACGTGCTTAGAATAGTCGACGCACTACCCTTCTTCTACTTAATCGGGCTAATCCTCATTTCACGGTCCGACAAGAAACAGAGACTCGGAGACAGCTTAGCAAAGACCGTCGTAGTCAAATCCTCACGAGCACAACCAATCGCCGCACCTGCACCAGCTAGGGAGTTCTGTACGAGCTGCGGTGCCGAACTGCCCGGAGGCACCAAGTTCTGTCCGAAATGCGGAGCTAAGCAGTAGCCTGCTTTCTGCACAGCATACCGGGCAACCACGCTAGACGCTTCATTCCCTTCTTTTCTGAGCAACACATTTTCTTTCTCTCATCATGCTGGAGCCTTGTCGAGAATCGGTATGGCTGCAATCATGGATACAAGGGCACGGGGTGTCCGAATCAGCCAGGAGAATGTTGCTTTGACAAGTCTTAAAGCTAGGGACGGAGCCTTGACGCGGACTAGATTGTCGAAAGGTGTTGTCTTGTGAAAAAAGCATACGCAATAATCGGCGTTGTCCTACTGATTCTTGGCGTCGTCCTGTCCGTTTCGACTTTGACAGTCGCAGATACTTTCGGGCCAGAAGACACCACACTGACCGTAGATCAGCCCTTGGACTATCACGGCGTTCCGGTGGAGAAAGGCACAACCATCGTTGTCAATTTCGAGTCCAAGAAGCCCGGGGGCAAAGTGTACACTGTCTTGCTTCCGGAAGAGAAATTCAACGAAGTGATGAGCCTTCTGGAGAAGCAGTCCTATGGAAAGTACATGCTCGGTGCCGCTCTGAAGAAGGCTCTTGGAGAAACCAAAGAGGCGAACCTATACCCTGCGACGGAGAGTGAACAGGGCCAACTCGAGTGGGAAGCAACTTCGGACGGTACCTACTTCGTACTCTTCATGACTCCCTCGAAGGTCCTCCACGAGAGCTTCGACGACACCATCACCAAGGATGGTGGCTACGGGTACAGGAAGCTGGAACTACGCGCTGGTTCGGTGTTCGGTTCCGACTTCCAGTGTCTGGACGCTGACGACGAAGTAAGAGCGGTTCTGATGAGTGTGAACGCGTTCAACCGGTTCCAGACAGGCGAAACGATCCCGAAGGCGGAGCTTCTCGGAGACACGGTTGGCAACAGCGGAGCAGTAAACTGGTTTAGTCCGAGGGATGGAACATACTATCTGGTTCTCATCCCCACGGGCGGACACTGGCCGATCTCGCTCAAGCTCAACCTGGACACAACATTCGTGCTTGAGGGAAGCGAATGGCCCCTGCCGTTGACCTACACGATAGAAGGCAGGAAACCGGGGCCATGGTACTTGGGCTTGATTCCTATCGTCGCTGGCGTAGCCGTTCTGATGTTGGGCTTCAGAAAGGCTGGTGCCCCCGTGGCACCTGCACCTGTTGCCCCACCTTCGCCGCCGGCTGCCACGTACGCTCCTTTAGTACCCGTAGCTCCGGGACCAGTCAGGTTCTGCATCCACTGTGGCGCATCTAACCCTGTGGAGTCAAAGTTCTGCAAGAAATGCGGGCAGAAACAAGAATAGAACATGGGCAAAACATGTCGTGTCACAGATTTCAGGTCAGCAAGAGGAGCGTTGGTGTCTGACTTGAAATGGCCGATACTTGCTCTTGCTGGAATCCTGGCCATCGGATTCTACTGCGTGTTTACCTTCACATCCATCGCACTGTTTCCGCCGCCGTTCAGCCCCGTCACCAACTGGCTAAGTGACTTGGGGAACTCCAGTTTCAGCCCGAAAGGCGCCGTCTTCTACAATGTCGGCTGCGTCCTCACGGGGCTTGCGTTGTTTCCCTTCTTTGCCGGGTTCTACAAATGGTACACAAACGAGAAGTGGAGAAAGCTCCTGATCACGATCACGCAGGTTGTAGGGTTCATTTCCGCTTTCGCGTTGATAATGATCGGTGTCTTCTCGGAGGATTACATGGCGCAGCACGTTTTCTGGTCTGGCGTCTTCTTTGCCTTCAACCTCATGGTCTTGATCTTGGCAAATGCTTCACTCATGACGCATCGGAAGTTCATGAAACCGATTGGCTACTACGGTCTCGTCGTTGCAGTGATTAATCTGCTCTTTGTTGCCTTCAGCAGCACGCCGGTGCTTGAATGGTTCACCGTCTTCACAGCGCTAGGCTATGTGGGACTGCTCTCGTACAACACATGCAAGTCGCAGCTATCTGCGTAGGGTCTCAGGATCGCAGACGCCGCAGGAGTGAGCTATTCTTCGATTAATTCGAGCCAGTTCCCATCCGGATCTTTGATGAAAACTATCTGGTGGCTACCGCCCTTCAGTGTGAACGGCTCCATTGCTATCGTGACGCCTTGCCCACGTAGGCGTTCCATTGTTGCCTTCATATCCTTCACGCCGAACGCGATATGATCGAAGTTGTCTCCTTCAGCAAGTTGCTTCTTGTCCCGCCAGTGGGTCAACTCAACCGCACTTCCATCCGGGTCTTCTAGGAAGGCAATGTCAGCATTGTTCTCTTTGACCTCGAATCTGCGTGTCAGTTTCAGCCCTAAGCGGTCTTGATAGAACGTGATTGATCGATCAAGATCCACGACATTCAAGCAAGTGTGCATGATCCGCAAACGAATCACCGTAACAGAAGCACCTCAATGCCAACTGATTTGCATTATGCATGGATCGGCATCGAGGGCCTCTTGATACTCGGTCGACGCTAGCCGACTTCAGTCATTCCCGTAGTATCTGGAGAAGTTGATCTCGTTCTATGTTACCGCCGGTAAGGAGAAGCGCAACTTTCTTTCCATTCAGCTTGTCTTTGATCTTCAAGGCCGCTGCAGTAGAAGCGGCGCCGGCCAACTCCGCCACTTGGCCCGTTGCGTACAGGATGTTTCTGACTGCCTGCTTCATCTCATCGTCGCTGACAAGGACCATGTCATCCAATCTTTCTCTAAGTATCCTCAGTGGTAGCTCGTATGCTTGTCCTGCGGCTAAGCCTTCAGCCGCTGTCTTGACGCCGCCTGTAGATACTATCGTACCGCTCTTCCATGACTGGTAGAGCGCTGGTGCGCCCTCTGCTTGCACACCTATGACCTTGATTCTAGGATCGACCGCCTTGTAGACTATGCACGCTGCACATGCGCCGGATCCGCCGCCGATCGGGTTGATGACGACATCTATGTCCGGCTGTTCCTCTATGATCTCGAGATGCATTGTTCCGACGCCCTCGTAGAGGAGCGGTTCATTGATGCCGTGAACGTAGAGGTAGCCCTTCTCGGATGCCAGTTTCTCAGCGTACTCTCTTGCTTCCTCATAGTAGCCGCCGTGAGTGATGACTTCAGCGCCCAGATCTCTAACGGCTTCATTCTTCAGTCTCGAGACGCCGTGCGGCATGACTATCTTGACTGTGACTCCGAAAAGGGATCCCGCATAAGCTATCGACTGTGCATGGTTTCCCGTTGAGGCCCCGATGACTCCGCGTTTGGTCGCCTGATCTTTCATTCTGTGCATGTAGTGGATGCCGCCGCGTACCTTGAAGGCTCGCGTGGGCTGAAGGTTCTCCAGCTTCAAGTAGGCTTGACAGCCGAGAAGGTCCGACAACCGTCGAGAGTAGATGAGAGGTGTGGGTTTCAGGTATCGATTGACCACTTTCCTTGCTGCATATACGTCCCCCAGTTGCGGAATTGTCAGCTGTTCTGGTCGAGACATGCTTTCTACTCCTGGCGCATCCAATGTTCTTTTCTTGTTCCTTATCCAGTGGCGATCGAAGGTGGGATCTTTGAGGGCTTCCGACGGCCCTCAATGTTTCTCGAAATCGAAGTGACGACCAACGGGGCAAACCACAGGTAGAACCTTACCGGTGTATTGCCAATCTGCCAATACCAGAATTGCGGAAGTGCCGTCACGAAGAACAGCGCAGCTGAGAGGAAGAGTGCGTTTCTTGCGCGTCTGTGCTTTGGCAACAGTTCCTGCGGAAGGAGCCCTTTCTCCTCAACAGATAGCTCATGCTCGAAGAATCCGAGGATTGCCATGAGTCCTCCCATGTCGAGTGCGTAGATCACAGAGGCATAGTCGATGATTCCGTGTTCCCCTGCATGCCCAAGCAGAGTCACCAGGTAGAACACATAGGGCTCAACTACCACGAGGAAGAGCATTAGAATGTTGAGGACCAATGTCGTTCGTGTTTCGAGCGGGAGTACGGACATGATGCGTGTGTAGCTCATCCAGACGTAGATCAGGATCAGGAAACTGAACGCAAACGCAAGAATGTCGCTTGTAACTTCCGCTGGGGTGTTTGGTGGCTTGCTGAGCAGTGAAAGCGCGCCTACCGAGAGCGCGAGTCCGAATATCAGGTCAGAAAAACTCTCGATGCGCGGCTTAGGGTGCGCCGTGTTCTCAGGCATTGGTGCAGTATGCTCCTGCATCTGCAAAAAAGGGTCAGTTGGATAAATGCGTTGGTCTGGCCCCCAGCGTGTTGTGGATTCACGAAACGCTGTAGTCGAGTGACTACGTTTCGACTACACCAGATCGGCGGTGAGATTCCTCCATTTCGTTTGTTGATTCGCGGCCTCTTACAAGAGACGCCAATGTGCCGACTGCGCTTATGGCTGATGCGATCTGGAATACTGTGCTCATTCCCATGATGAACTCGTCTCTTGCGATAGCGCTCTGTGCGCTCAGACCTGTGAAGAGCTGTAGCACCGCTTGCGGAGGCAGTGCAGTGGCAATGACCGCGCCGGCCATCGCGAGCCCAATTGCCTGTCCTGTGGATCGCATCGTGCTGATTGTTCCCGAAGCGACACCAAGCTTGCTCCGATCAACTGAGCTCATGACTGCGCGTGTGTTTGGTGAGGAGAACAAGCCAAAGCCAACTCCTAACAAGGTCAGCCGCAAGACAATGTCATTAACCGAAGAAGTCGTGTTCAGTTGGGACAGCAGGAGAAGTCCCACCGTTACGATAAGCATCCCGCCTGAACTCAACAGCCTTGAGCCGAACCTGTCCGATAGCCAACCACTGAACGGGGAAAGCAATGCCATCGCGACAGCCATTGCAATCAGGAATAGGCCTGCACTCTGAGGCGGAAGCCCCAAAATATCCTGCAAGTATATGGAGATCATGAAAGTCACGCCACTGACCGCGATGTAGTTGAGGAGTGCTGCTGTGTTGGCGGCGGCAAACAGACGATTCTTCGTGAAGAGTGAAAGGTCGAAGGTTGGATGAGTAGTCAATCTACTTTCTGTGTAGATGAACAGCACAAACGCACTCACCGTAAGGAGTAGGAGGGATAGAATTGGAATGGAACTCCATCCAAAAGCGCCACTCAGTGTTAGAGCCACTAGAAATGACGCCAACGCCACTGAGAGCGTTACCGCTCCAACGAAATCGAATCTTTCGCCCACCGAGGTGGTCTGCTTCTCTTTGAGCTTGAGTGAGGCGAGGCTCACAACCAGGATTCCAATGGGAACGTTCACGTAGAAGATTGACCTCCAGCCGAAGTTCTGGACTAGAATCCCGCCGATGACCGGGCCTGTCATGAGTCCTGCATAAACCGCTGTTGCATTGATTCCAAGAGCTTTGCCTCTTTCCCAGCTCTGGAAAGATTCAGTCACGATGGCAGGACTGTTGGAGGCGATGAATGCCGCACCAACACCCTGTACGGCTCTGAAAATCACGAGCTGAAGGCCTGTTGCAGATGCGCCGCACAGAATCGATCCTGCGGTGAATATGATGAAGCCGAGGATGTAGGTGCGTTTCCTGCCTCTAATGTCAGCCAGTCTTCCTGCGTTGATGAGAAGCACCGTCAAGACAAGGAGGTAGGCCAGAGAAATCCAAACGACAGTTTCCAGTCCTATCATCATTGAAGACGCGATCGATGGGATAGCTATCGTTACTATGCTGCCGTCAAGCGGTGCCATGAAGGCGCCTAGTGTTGTTACCAGCAGAACGGTCCACTTGTATCCTGATGCTGTCTCTGCTTTCGGAACTACGAAGGCTATGCTCCTCCCTGCTGGTCCTAGGAGTGTGCGTCATTCGACCTATCAGGCAGAAGGTTTCCAAGAGTTAAATCGTCTGGTATGCCTTCCTGCATACTGGTAGACTTCTGTTGGACATCGATCGGATACGCTCAGAATTTCCTGTCACAAGGAAGTACTCGTACTTCGATCACGCAGCTGTTGGTCCGCTCCCGACTAGGGCGTTAGAAGCTGCCAAGCGTGTGATGGAAGAGAAGTCGGAAGGGGACCTTCACTGGGGATCTTGGGAGGATACTGCAGAAGCTACACGGAAGTCAATCGCAGATCTCATCAAAGCGGGAACTGAAGAAATCGCTCTGGTTCACAGTACATCTGAAGGTCTGGCCATCGTTGCCAATGGTTTGTCATACCAGAAGGGCCAGAACATAGTCACCTGCGACATGGAATTCGCATCGAATCTCTTTCCTTGGCAAGCGCTCGCCAAGCGCTACGGCCTGGAACTGAGAGTAATACGTAATCGTGACGGTAGGCTACAGATGGAAGATTTCGATGACGCCATCGACTCAAAGACAAGGATCGTTGCCATCTCATACGTTCAGTATTCGAACGGTTTCAGGATCAACCTCGGGGAGCTTTCGAAGATAGCACACGAAAAAGGCGCCTACATTGTCACAGATGCTGTTCAGGCTGTCGGCCAGATGCCGGTTGACGTGTCTAAGCTCGGGGTTGACTTCTTCGCGACGAGCGGGTACAAGTGGCTGCTCTCACCAATCGCGACAGGGTTCCTGTTTGTCAGACGGGACCTGTTCGAAGAGCTTTGGCCTACCATCGTGGGATATCGATCAGACCAGCATCCTATGGGATTCAGCTTCAGAGAATTCAACCCCGCGCAGACAGCTCACAGATATGAGGCTGGTCAACTGAACTTCCCCGGCTTTGCAGGAATGGGAGAAGCTATCGCGCTCCTGCAGAGCTTCGGTCGTGAGAACGTGTGGCAGAGGATTCTTGCTCTTGTAGATCGGTTGGTTGATGGCTTACAGCGAGACACGCGCGTACAATTGAGAAGTTGTCTGGATGAGGAATCCAGATCTGGTATCGTGAACGTGGCTTGTCAGGATCCTGATTCAGCATCGCAGCGCCTACTGGAGCATGGAGTAGTTGTTTCCGTTAGGGGAGGTGGGCTGCGAATCTCTCCGCACTTCTACAATACGGAGAAAGAGATTGACAAGCTGATTTCAGAGCTCAAGCATCTCTAGAGCAAGACGCTGTCAGCTCTGACTTGCCCTTTCATCGCAGGCAGCTACAGGGCCTTCGCGATCTCATCCAGAGCTTCAGGATTGTCTAGTGTTGAGAGGTCTCCCAGTTCAGTTTTGCCGAGCAGCCTTGACCTGATGAGTCTTCTGACCACTTTGCCTGATCGTGTCTTCGGGAGTTGTCGTACGAATCGGATGTCTCTCGGTCTGAACGTCTTCCCCATTACCGCTGCTACTTGATCTTTCAGTGTTTCCCTGAGGTTCTCGGTTGGTTCAATACTCGGTTTGAGAACTACGAAGCAGGTGACTTCTTCGCCTTTCACTTCATCAGGGACACCAACAGCTGCGGCCTCCGAGACGCTCGGATGTTCCATAAGTGCTGATTCTACCTCCGCTGGTCCAACGCGCCTGCCTGACACTTTGATTGTGTCGTCCGCTCGTCCCAGCACGAACCAGAATCCGTCCTTGTCCACAAGTGCCCAGTCTGCATGGTACCAAACCTTCGGCCATCGGGACCAGTAGGTCTCAATGTACCTCTGCGGATCGTTCCAGAATCCCTTAGTCATCGACGGGCACGGCTTCTTCATGACAAGGTAACCGACCTCTTCCCGCACAGGCCTTCCTTCCTCATTGAAGACATCAACATCCATCCCCAAGCCCGGGCCTCCCACAGTGCAGGGTTTGAGCGGTGTGAGTGGCGACGGAGTGAGGTGTGGCGCGATGAGTTCAGTGCCGCCTGTGATGTTGATGATCGGGCATCTTGATCCTCCCACTTTCTCAAAGAACCAAGTCCATGACTCCGGGTCCCAGGGTTCTCCGGTTGAGCCCAGTATCCTAAGGCTTGAGAGGTTGTGCCCCGCCAGATGCTGATCTCCGTACCTCATCAGCAGCCTGACCAGGGTCGGAGAGATCCCGAATACCGTTACTCCGAAGTCTCCAACGATCTTCCACAATCTGTCCGGCCTCGGGTAGTCGAATGCACCTTCGAACAGGACGACTGTGCTTCCAAGATTCAGGTTCCCGATCAGCATCCATGGGCCCATCATCCATCCGATATCGGTGACCCAGAAGAATACATCATTATCCTTGGTGTCGAAATGATATGCCACATCTTTCGTGCATTCAAGCAGCGGTCCGGCGTGTGTATGAACACACCCCTTCGGTTTGCCAGTGGTTCCTGAACTATAGAGGACTAGGGACACGTCCTCAGAGTCCATCTCTGCGGTTGAGCATTCCTTAGATTGACTCCTGACCAAGTCGTCCCACCAGATATCCCGCGCACTTGACCAGGGCACCTCAACACCAAGTCTCTTGCAGACAACAACATGCTCGATGCTCTTCACCAGATCGGCTGCAGTGTCCGCCTCTTTCTTTACTTGAAGGCTCCTACCTTTCCTTAGTGTTCCATCTGCTGTCACCAAGATCCTCGCCTTAACATCATTGAGTCTCGATGCAACAGCAGACGCTCCAAACCCTGAGAAAATCGGAACACAAATCGCTCCAAGCTTGAAAGCGCCGAACATAGAGACGGGAACTTGTGGTGACATTGGCATGTAGAGTCCTATGGCGTCGCCTTTTCGTACGCCCAGGCTCTTGAGGCCGTTTGCGAATCTGTTAACTTCCTCGCCGAGAGTTCCGTAGGAAAGTTTTCTTACTTGCCCGTCTTCGCCTTGCCAGATGATGGCGGTCTTATCCCTTCTTGCCTTCGCATGTCGGTCGATGCAGTTGTGGGCAATGTTGAGTTTTCCTCCAATGAACCACCGAGCCCACTCAATACCTTTCGAAGTATCCAAGATCTTCTCGTAGGGCCTGAACCATTCGATGTTCAGGTCCTCTGAAGCGGCATCCCAGAACCATTCTACGTCGTCTATGGATCGCTTGATCAACTCGTCAAGCGTCTCTATGCCGTGCTTCTGCATGAACCGCTTCATGTTGCTGTTGTCGACGTACTGGCGCGTGGGGTTCCAGACAATCGACATTGCCCTTCAACTCTTCGAGGCTACGGCGTTGGGTATTTAGGGTTTCGAGGTACCACTCGATCGAAGCTTTTTTAACGGATCACGGTCGGCGTGTCGTGTCCTGAGGGTTCGAATGGTGAGCACGGCGCAGAAGATCGAATATCCCGCCCGTCTTAGGGAGATGCTAGACCGCGCGCTGAAAGACACGGAAGGTTTCTGGGGCGAGGCGGCTCGTGAATTACATTGGTTCAAGCCATGGAATCGAGTCTTTGAGTGGAATTATCCAGACTTCAAGTGGTTCGTTGGAGGCCTAACGAACCTTTCGTACAATTGTGTGGACTATCATGTTCTCCAGAAAGGAAGAGGAGAGAAGGCAGCTATCATCTGGGAATCAGGGGAAACCGGCGAAAGCAGGACACTGACTTACAGAGAACTGTTCGAAGAGGTCAAGAAGTTCGCGGCGGCTCTGAGGGCTCTCGGTGTCGAGAAAGGTGACAGAGTCACCATTTACATGCCTATGGTTCCAGAAGCGGCTGTTGCGATGCTAGCCTGCACAAGGATTGGGGCAATACACTCCGTCGTCTTCGGAGGATTCGGTGCCGGCGCCTTGGCAGAGAGAATAGTTGACGCGGGCTCCAAGGTGCTCGTAACGGCTGATTTGGCCTACAGGCGAGGAAAAGAGGTCAACCTCAAGGAGGTTGCTGATGAGGCCCTGCAAACAGCCAGTCAAGTCCAGAAAGTTGTGGTGCTCAAGAGAGGCTCGAAAGAGCCTCAGATGAAGAAAGGCAGAGACATCTACTGGGACGAGGCGCTCGACGCTGGTAAGTCAGGGAATGCAGATTTTGCACAGATGGAGTCCAATGAGCTCGTCTTCATACTTCATACATCAGGCACAACCGCGAAGCCCAAGGGCACTGTGCAGCCTCACGGGAGTTATCAGGTCTACATCCATTCCATGGGCAAATGGGTCTACTCCATGAGCGACCGCGACATCTGGTGGTCGACATCAGACATCGGTTGGATCGTCGGTCACAGCTACGTTGTCTATGGGCCTCTTCTGTTCGGCTGCACTACTCTGATGTACGAGGGTGTCCCCGATTACCCTGAGCCAGACATTTGGTGGAAGATCGCAGAGAAGCACCGCGTGACAAAGATGTGGATTTCGCCGACTGGCGTGAGAGCCCTGATGAAGTACGGCGACGAATTCCCGGCGAAACATGACCTTAGTTCCATAAACCTCGTTGTTTGTGCTGGTGAGGTTCTGAATCCTCCCGCTTGGAAATGGTTGCAGCAGACTGTGCTCAAAGACAAAGTGCCAGTTATCGATCACATGTGGCAGACAGAGAGTAGCGGCCCCGTGGTCGGCAACCCGGTCGGCATAGCTATGCTCCCGATCAAGCCAGGCTCAGCCACGATACCTCTGCCCGGCATCGAGGCAGATATAGTGAACGAGCAAGGTGAGTCGCTCCCTGTGGGTGCCAAGGGTACCTTCGTCTGCAAGCGCCCATTTCCGGGATTGACTCCTACGCTTTGGAAAGATCACGACAGATACGTGAAGGACTACTGGGGGCGCATTCCTCGGCGATACTATACTGGCGACGCTGCATTGAGGGATGAGGACGGATACATCTGGTTCCTCGGCAGAATGGATGAAGTAATCAAAATCGCCAGTCACCGCATCGGCACGATCGAGATCGAGAGCACGCTCATCGGAAATCCAGCAGTGGCAGAGGCGGCAGTCGTAGGCAAACCTGACGAAGTAAGAGGCGAAGTAGCTGCAGCTTTCGTTGTGCTCAAAGCCGGCAACGCCCCTAGCGAGGATCTGAAGACAAGTCTGCGTGAGCTCGTGCGGAAATCAATGGGCAAGATCGTTGTCATTGATCAAATCGACTTCGTCGATATGCTTCCAAAGACAAGAAGCGGGAAGATCATGAGACGCCTCATTAAGGCAGTGATAACCGGGCAGCCACTCGGTGACTACTCTACGATCGAGGACGAAGGGTCAATAGAAGAGATAAGAAGAGCTGCGGAAGCTCTCATGGCTGGCTTGAAGAAGAAAACCTGAACGACGTTGGGGCAGAGGCGGCCCCAAGCTTGTCACATGGCTTCCCTGCGCAATCGCGCACCTGCCGCAGCAAGCCGGTTGAGTCTTGCACGCTGGCGCCTAGTGGCTTGCCGAAGAGCAGCAGCTCTGGTGTGGAGCAGTCTCAATGTCTCTCTTGGCTGAGTGGATCCAATGGATCTCTTCCGCCCAACCACAGCCTCGAGAGTTCCTAGGTGAGCTAGTCTATCCTTGAGGCGTTCGGGCATGGTTCCAAGAGTGGCCTGCGCTTTCTCGAAGACAAGCTTTGGCCACAGATCCGATTCTTTCGATCCTTTTCTCATGAACTCACTCGCTGCCGAGGCCACAATTTGGTGAGCTAAACGGAAGGGAACTCCGAGATCGGTCACAAGCATATTCGCAAACTCGGTCGCCGTGGTTGCGGTCAGGTCAGCTCTTCCAGAATCAAGTGATATGACCTTTGTTGAGGAGATGACTGTGCGGAGCATGGTCAGTACTTCCTCCATTGTCTTTGAGGCGTTCCAGATTTGAGGCGTGATCTCCTGCAGGTCCAAGTTATAGCCTGTGGGAAGTGAGTGAAGGATCGTCGTGACTTGTGAGAGCGCCCCCGCGGGAAAAGCACACTTCGCTCTGGCAACTTCGACTACGTCAGGGTTCTTCTTTTGTGGCATTATGCTGCTCGTGAATGAGAGGTCATCAGGCAGTTGCAGCTGACCCACCTCAGGAGTCATATGGAAAATGAGGTCTTCCGCGAGCCGACTGATATTGACCGCAAGCTGCACCATGTCGCTTAGAAATTCGACCGCAAAGTCCCTAGAGCCGACAGCATCCAATGAGTTTTCGATGAGTCCATCGAATCCCAGAAGGGCCGCTACGAGGTGTCGGTCGATTGGGATGCTGGTGCCGGCGAGAGCGCAAGCGCCCATGGGTGAGAGATTCAGTCGAGCGTAGAACTCTTCGAGACGCTGGAGATCGCGCAGGGTTGAGTCGTGGAATGCCATCATGTAGTGGCCGTAAGTTATTGGCTCAGCGGGTTGTTGATGGGTTCTTCCAATCATCAGTGTCTTGTGATGATCTCGGATGGTCTTCTGGAGCGTCGATAGGAGAGCAACGAGCAGGTCTGTTATTCGGAGAACTTCGCGTCTGAGGCGCATTCGTATCGCGGTTGCCACCTGATCGTTTCGACTCTTCCCTAGCTGTAGATTACCTCCAGCGGACTTGCCTGCACGCTTGATTACCGCTTCTTCGACCAGCACGTGGACATCTTCGGCCTTCGTGGATCTTGGCATGGTGCGAAGCTCCGCAAGCGCCTTCAAGATCTTGCGAGCGTCTTTTCGGGTGACTATCCTCATTCGCCTGAGCATGACGATGTGTGCTTGGTTGATCTGGATGACAGATTGAAAGAGGTACTTGTCGGAATCAATACTCGAAGTGAATCGCGTGGCCTCTCTGTCTGCGGGTCCGAGTCTTGACGCACGATACAGGGAAGACATAAGCCTGACTCCAGCTCTGATGCTTCTTACGTGATTAGGGTCCTTGTTCTGATTGCCACCGTTTCGGCTCTCTTTCGATTCCTAGAATTGGGCTTCGCCTATCAGGACCCAGACTTGCCGTATGTCTGATGGCCGGCTTCCGCTCAGTCAGTCAATATAGGAGGAATCGCAGAAGTGGCGAGCTGAGCCTTGGCTTTCATCTTGTAGGCGACCGTTGTGGGAAGCCCCCATATCTCAATGAATCCAGACGACCAACGTTGGTCGAACTTTGAGCCGGCCTCGTACGTTGCAAGGTTCGCATCATACAGAGACATCGGTGATGAGCGACCTACAACACTCGCGAGCCCCTTGTAGAGCTTCATGCGAACATTGCCCGTCACCCGTTTCTGTGTCTCATCTATGAACGCGTCCAGGTCTTCACGTAGCGGGTCATACCAGAGGCCAGTGTAGACTAGGAACGACCATTGTTGGTCAACCTGCTGTTTGAAGGACAACTCATGTCGTGTCATCACGGCCTTCTCAAGATCGCTATGCGCTTCAAGCAGCACCGCAGCTGCGGGGCACTCGTATATCTCTCTGGACTTAATTCCGACAAGACGATCTTCGAGATGATCGACTCTCCCAACGCCGTGGCGCCCCGCAATTGCGTTTAGACTCTCAATCAGCTTCACCGGGTTCAGAGAGGTTCCATTCACAGCCACTGGCACGCCTTGACTGAACTCAATCTCAAGGTATTCTGGCTCGTTCGGGGCTTTCTCAGGTGAAACCGTCCACTCATAGATGTCAGAGGGTGGTTCGCGGCTCGCATCTTCAAGAACGCCCGACTCGATGGAGCGTCCAAAGAGGTTCTGGTCAATGCTGTACGGCTTGGCCAAGTCGACAGGAACTGGAATCCCCTTCTCTTTCGCATATCGCATCTCCTCTGCCCTAGTCATGTTCCACTCCCGGATCGGAGCAACTATCTTCAAATCAGATGCCAGTGCCTTGATTCCCACATCGAATCTGACCTGATCGTTCCCTTTGCCGGTACACCCATGCGCCGCTGCGACCGCTCCTTCCTTGCGAGCAATCTCGACAAGCTTCGAAACGATCAACGGACGTGCGAGTGCAGTGCTAAGCGGATACTTACCCCCATACAGGGCATTGGCCTTGATACCTGCAAAGACAAACTCCTCAGCGAACTCGTCTCTCACATCGATTGAGTAGTGTCGTGCAGCGCCGGACTTGAGGGCCTTCTGCTCGATCGCCTGAAAATCGTCTCCCTGCCCGACATTTACAGTCACGGTGACGACGTCAAGGTCGTACTTCTCTTTAATCCACGGAACCGCTACCGAGGTGTCCAAGCCGCCTGAATAGGCGAGAACTGCTCGTTCAACCATAGACAATCATCTACTTTCTAACGGATTCGTAATGAAGTCCGCCTAATCCATAGGGATTCATTAATAAGCCTTGCGCGATTATAGGAAATCCTTTACGGCTTGTTCATGAGCGGCTAAGAATTCTTGATATAGCTCCCAGAAACAGTTCAGTCGGGATGTCCTTGCCTGAGCTGGATGAAGTCGACAAGGCGATCCTGAGAAGGCTCCAAAAGGACGCACGCGTCTCGTTCAACGAGATTGCGAAAGAGGTTGGGACGAGCGAAGCAACAGTTTTCGTCAGAATTAAGAAACTCCAGAAGAACGGCGTCATAAGGGCGTTCAGGGCGATCGTTGATCCGGAAAGTGTCGGGAAACAGGTAACCGCATTCGCGCTCGTTCGGGCGGAACCAAAGTCGTACGCGAAAGTGCTCGCGGAACTCCAGAACTTGGACGATGTCTGCGAGGTCTACGACGTAACCGGCGCCTATTACTCAATAATCAAGATGAGGACGAGTACATCAGAGCAGCTCGCAAAGGTGCTCGATAAGATCGGCGAGATCGACGGGATCGTGGGAACGGAAACAGTTATCGCACTCAGAACCATCAAGGAAGAAACTGAAATCAAGTTCTGAGCTTCAGACAAACACGACAAGAATCCAGAATGCCTGCTGGGCCTGTGAAGCATTCTCCGAGTTTGTCGCTGGCAATCTTTATTTCAGGGCCGTTCGGTGAGTCCTGTCGGTCCCGCGGTAGCTCAGCCTGGTAGAGCTTCCGAGCCAGGTGAACAGCCTGACGGAGACGCTGTAGACCTGTGCCGACGGCACGGGCCGTCCAGCCTACTAGGCGTACAACGGAAACCGGAGTCTCGCACCCGCGAGACGGAATATCGCCTGTTCAAATCAGGCCCGCGGGACCATTTCTCAAATCAGACGTTCAGGAACATTTCCTGGATCATGTGACACGTGGGGCGTGATCCCGAACTTCTGAAGTCGCCGTTCCACTCTCGGGTATCTGATCAGTTCCTCCAGCTCAAGGTCACCCGCAAGCTTGCGGTCGATCGAAGAAACCCTATTCCTTAGTTCATGTAGAGTGTCACGCGTTGAGAATGACGACATGACTGCGGGGTGGCAACTTGCACCGGCTTCAACTAGGTTTCTCAGCGCATCAAGTTGCAGGGTGAAGCCATCACCCTTGGCACCTGTTAGTCTCGCAAACTCGTCTTCACATGATCCCTTGAGCGAAACCCGAACATGTAGGCCGTGGAATGCTGCGAGGTCACTGCAATAGCTTGGGTCTGCTCCGAGTAGAATGCCATTAGTTTCAAGGATGAATCGAAACCGGTTTCCCTTCTCAACCTCCGAGAGGACGCCCAACAGGTGCGGTCTTCCGAGAGTGGGCTCTCCGCCGCTAAGTCTCAGCTGAACAAGGTTTCTGCCTTGAGCTACTCGGAGAAGTTTCAGCGCAGCCTCTTGAGGAGCAAGGAAGTCTCCGAATATGTCAGGTTGTTCCAGTATCTTGTCTGACACCCAACAGAATCGGCAAAGAAGGCCGCATCCGACAACATCGCCTGTGGCTATTCCGCCGTACCACCGGTCTGCTCTGAAACGGTAGTACTTCCGGAGCTGGCCCCGTGGGCTCTCGCCAGTCACGATTGATTCTATGGCTCTATGCCGAGCGAGCGCGTCGTACATGGCGACCGAACCATAGCGCCCAACACACACAAAACTACTTCTCCCGTGAGGGTTCAAAACTCGACGGCAGCCCGAAGCATGGCACACACACGGTCGCGCGGCGCGGGCGATGAGATTTGAACCCTTGGTTGGTATTCGCCCGTTTTGGCGCGTGTGAACGACAGAATGGGCCGTTCTCGGAGGAGCTGTCATACACCCTGTGTCTCCGTCTGACTGTTGAGTTCGATTTGTTTCCCATGATCAACTCTGCAGGATCTGTCATTGGCTAGTCATTTGTTGCATAGCCTGTTCGATGTATGTCTAGAATTCGGTGTGTCTGCGCACCATAGCGCACTCTAGATCTTGTACAGGTAGAGTGCATGAAGCCCCAGCGGCCCCTGGATTAGCTCCACGCGACTAGGCGTCCAATCTGGAATGGAGAAGTCATGAGTAACTACACGGGCTCCACTGTGCAGCTCTCTCTCGAGTTTCTTGCGCAACGCCTCATTCACGGACGGCAGGAGATACATCGTCACAACGTCGGCGTTTGACAGGTCGGTCTTGAAGAAGTTCTGCCTCAAGACTTCAAGGTTGGGTTTCAACGATGGCACGCTATTACGAATGATCGCATACCTATCCGGGTGGAGTTCTACTCCGAGTGCCTTGGCCCCGAACTCGTTCGCTGCCGCGATTACGATTCTTCCGTCTCCGGCGCCAAGATCGACCAACCGGTCCCCGGGCTTGGTTCCGGCGAGACTCAGCATTCTGCGGACTATGGGTCTCGGTGTCGGTACGAATGGTACGTCTAGGCCGGTCTCGGTCATTTCGTGCTCCACTCGATAATCTTTTTCCTGGTAGATAACCTTGTCATGGATGTGAAGGGGGTTGGCGCCCTGGGCGGGATTCGAATTCGCGGATCAGACTTGTTGGTGCTGACCTCCCGCGTCGATGGCGTGACAGGCCATCATCCTGGACCGCTGAACGACCAGGGCGTCTTCGTTGTCAGCGGGCATCTGAACCTCCCGGACGCAGATTAAACGTTTTTGGATATCTTTCATTTGAATCAGCAGATTCGAGGCACCGGATCACCCAGCGGTTTGGCCAGAATTCTTCTGCCGCCCACTGAAGTCTCCACAGCCACAAGGTCGAACTCATCTGTCGCGCAGCCGATGATCTCGGCTTCTCTTCCGTAGTCAGTCTTTCTCAGAGCTGCGAGGACTTCATCAGTCTTCTCCGAGACGACTGCCAGTGCGACCTTTCCTTCGTTGCCGACTTCCAGAGGATCCAAGCCCAGCATTTCGCATGCTGCTCTTACTCCTGTGTGTACAGGTATCTTGTCATCGTGGATGAGGATTCCGACCTTCGATTTCTCGGACCATTCGTTCAACAGGTTTGCAAGGCCTCCTCGTGTCGGATCCTTCATGCTCACCACGCCCCCGACCTCCAATGCTTTCGCGATCATGTGATTCAATGGTGCGGCGTCAGATTGAATCTTGGTCTCGAATCCGTATCCTTCACGAGCTGAGAGAACGGCTATGCCGTGGTCTCCGATGGCACCTGAGAGGATGATCTGGTCGCCTGCTCGTATGTTGGAATCGAGCAACCACTTCGCGTTACACTCGCGGAACTTCCTGACCTCGTTTAGGTTTCTGTCAAGGAGTGGACTTCTCCTTCCGACTCCTGAGGAGTTGACAACGAACTTGTCGAGCGCACCACGTTCGACGACCTTGGTGTCACCTGTTATCACGGCGACACCAGCCTCCTTGCACGCTTGATTCATACTGGAGAGTATGCGTTCAAGATCCGACAGAGGAAAACCTTCTTCGAAAATGAATCCTGCAGCAAGTGCGAGCGGCTCGGCTCCCACAACGGACATGTCATTCACGGTACCGGCGACGGCCAATCGTCCGATATCCCCGCCCGGAAAGAACAGGGGCTTCACCGTGTACGAGTCTGACTTCAGAACGATTCCGTCGATGACGGCTGCGTCGTCAAGCGCTTCCAGCGGGACTTCGGCTGTGCTTCCGCCAAGGTGCTTCAGTATGTATCGTTTTATCAGCGAATCCATCGCGGAACCGCCAGCACCATGCGCCATTGACACGTACTCGCCGCACAAACAATGTACCTCCAAGTCATGCCTTCAATGGTTTACTTGGCGAATCGGATCATGTATTCACAGAATCTGTCATGGTGGACAACACATTTCGTTTGATCTGCGTGCGCCTTGCCTACAGTGCCTTTCAGCAAAGTCTCCATTAGGCCCTCGTCCAGTTTCTCGCAAATGAGATCCGGATATTCTCTTGCCAGCTCGAAGAACACGCAGTTGTGCATTCGGAAGCGTATCCTCTTCGGGTCGTATTCTATGATCTCGGGAATCGCTCCGATCTCTGAGAGGTGCTCTTCAACGACATACTTCTTGAATGTCTCTGGATCCCAGTGTGTGATCTTGTGACGATCAGCGATTTCGTGTGCTAGGTCCTCGCCAAGGTCTCGGCCGATTCTCTTGAGGGTCTCTCCGGCTTTGTCCCTTCCGAGACTCTCAACAAGGCCGCGCACCAGCGTGCGGGAAAGTAGCTCGTATTGTCTCTTGGGGTACTGGATTGACATGGGCTTGCGGGTCGACTGATATTTAATCACAGGTCTGCCGACCTTCCGACGTTCTTCGCCGTGTTCTTCTACAAGTCCGATTCTCTTGAGCATGTTGACATGATGTCTGACTGTTATGGTCTTCAGAGAAACTCCTCTAGAAAGCTCCTCGATGCTCATTGGCTTACGCGAGAGGAGCTCTAGTATCTGGAGCCTCGAGCGGCTAGACATTGCCTTTCCAATTTCGGTTTGGCTCATCCGAAGTCCTTCATTTGTAGGATTGTGTGATAACTATAGCCAATAGATATACGGCTCACATATAGTCTCCGCGATACCTCAATAGTAGTTAGACAAACTGCTTGTTGACGGCCTGGTCTTGGATCAGTTTGTTCGCGGCAACCTCATAACTCGGAGAAAGGGATTGGCTTTGCTGCGGGTTGCACAGCATGACCAGTGTCGTACAAAGTGCGCCAGGTGAGATCTTTGACATCGAGTTGGACGAGAACCTCAAGCGAGCAAACGATCTCATAGCCGATGAAAATCGCAGTTTGCTCCGAAAGCATGGTGTGCAAGCGATTGATGTGATGGGCTCAGTTGGGTCCGGAAAGACATCCTTGATTGAACAGCTTGTTCGGCTGCTGAAGGGCCGGTATCGAATAGCTGCGTTCAAGGGCGACCTCACAAGCGAGATCGACTCCGAGCGCATAGCGAGTCTCGGAATTCAGACTGTGCAGATAAACACAGGCAGGGAATGCCATCTCGACGCAAATCTCGTCAGGAAGGCGCTCGGGAAACTCGACCTCAACACACTTGACCTGATTTTCATCGAGAACGTTGGTAACCTAATCTGCCCCGCTGACTTTCCACTCGGCTCGGACAAGAGAGTGGTTGTCATAAGCGTCACCGAGGGACCGTATATGGTCGTGAAGCACCCCTTCATCTTCGCCGATGCCGATGTGGCCGTCATCAACAAAATAGACCTCGCTCTCCCAATGAGTGTCGACACAAACAAGTTGAGCAGCGATGTTCGAGCCGTCAATGCAAAGACGTCAGTAGTCCTCACGAATTGCAGAACTGGTGAAGGCGTAGACAAAGTCGCAGCTGCTTTGGGCTTCAAATCCAGTTCATGATCGAAGAGAAATGTTGACGGCCCATGCATGAGCTCTCGAGAACGAGCCAGATCGTCGAGGCCGTCCTGAGTGAAGCACAGAAGCAGAATGCCAAAGAGGTCACCGAAGTAGAAGTCGAGATTGGTGACCTGACATTCCTCGGCCTCGAGCAGGTCAAGTTTGCATACGAGATCCTCACCGACAAGACGATCGCAAAGAACTCGAAGCTGAGGATCAAACAGATGCACGGACGAGGCAAGTGCGAAAGCTGCGGCTACGACGGCCCACTATCGTATCTGAACGATCCGCAGTTTCACATCTCCTTCCTAACTTTCAATTGCCCCAAATGTGAGAAACCCCTCTCCATAACAGCGGGGCGCGAATGCATCATAAGACGGATCCGCATCAAGAAATAGCACGGACATTCTCGACCTAGCTTAAATGCCACGTACCGAACAAAAGTAATCATGGCGTCGTCAGGCGAACAGCTCAGAGCGTTCTTTGCCCCACGCTCAGTAGCAGTGATAGGCGCTTCTCCAGTTGCTCAAAAGGTCGGCAACATCATAGTCCACAATCTCATCGAGAACAAGCAGAGAGGCCTTCTCAAAGCCGAACTCTTCCCTGTGAACCCACGGTACCCCACGATCTTGGGACAGAAGTGCTTCTCATCAGTACGCGATCTGCCTCAGGATGTTGAAACGTTGGTTATCGCGATCCCGGCTGAGGGTGTCCCACAGGTGATCGAGGATGGTGCCTCGAAGAATGCGAAGGCTGCCATCGTGATCTCCTCAGGTTTCCGAGAAGTCGGCAATACTGAGCTCGACGAGAAGCTTACCAACACTGGAAACGAAACTGGAATCAGAATAATTGGCCCCAACTGTCTCGGAATATACGACCCGTACTCAGGGATGGACACGCTCTTCCTTCCAGAAGTCAAGATGCTCTCCAATGGGAGAGAAGTAGTTGCAACACCGCGTCCACTTCCAGGAAACATCTCCCTCATCAGCCAGAGCGGAGGCTTCGGAGCCGCCGCGCTCGACTACATGGCAGGCAACATGATGGGAGTACGGGCATTCGTCAGCCTCGGCAACAGATGCGACGTGGACGAGCACGAACTACTCGACTACTTCCAGCAAGACGAGAAAACGAAGGTCATACTACTCTACGTGGAAGGCCTCAAAGGAGGACGGGAATTCCTAGACGCTGCCCGCCGATTCACAAAATCAAAACCAATTGTCGCTTTAAAGTCTGGAAGGACTGAGGCAGGTGCCCGCGCAGCTGCGTCACATACTGCAGCGCTCGCGGGCGTTGACAAGATCTACGACGCAGCGTTCACTCAATCAGGAATCGTAAGAGCACAGACACTAGAGGAATTCTTTGACATGGGCAAAGCTCTTCAGTTTCAGAAACCCGCACTTGGAAACCACATATCGATCCTGACGAACGCGGGCGGGCCCGGAATAATCGCTGCCGACGCGTGTATTGAATCCGGCCTCAAAGTCGACCGTCTCTCTGAACGCACTCTCGCAAAACTGGATGCCATGAAGGCAAGAGGAGAGTTGCTCCAAATAATGACTGGAGCCAATCCTCTGGATCTTTCTGGCCAGGGAACGAGCGAAATGTTCGCCAAGGTGCTGCGCATTCTCATAGATGCGACTGAGGTAGATGGGATGCTCGTGATGGCGTTTCATCAGGCACCACCGATACTCGATGATGCTGTACAAGCCATTGCTGAGACTCACAAAGGCTACGTGAAACCGATCCTCGCCTGTGATGTCGGAGGAACAGAGATGGCAGAGGAGTTCCGCATCAGGTTCGAGAAGTATGGCATCCCAGCCTATGAGACGCCTGAAAGAGCCGCAAGGGCCATGTATGCTCTCGCCAGGTACGGCCACTATATCCAGTCTTTGACGCAGTCTGAGAGCCAGTGAGATCAGATGTCGCATTTGATGATCAAAGACAAGTCCCTCAAGTCCTGAACGGATGTTCGTTCGCGGTACTCTGAAAGAATCAGGCAACTTGGAGCAAGAACTTCCAATGCGTTCCTTTCGTGACAGGGACTATCTGATCACGCCTGAATGTTTCATCTTTGTGGTCATTGGGAATCTTCATCCAGCAGACCGAGTCATAGCGTACCTGAAGTATGTCCCGGACAAGCACGGAAGATGGGGCCACGGTGATTCGCATTACCGTCGAGCACTGGAGCATTACAGCGTTCCGTGTGTGATAGATTCGATGCGCTTCCTTCGGAGTAACGCTCCGGATTATGTGTTCGAATCGAACGTGCATGGTATTAGCCTGCCAGCGGTGCCTACATGGAGAATCGCTGAGCATCTTCGTCCTGAGCAAAGGGTACTCCAGCTTCAGAGTGCTGGCCAACGAGACGAGCTTGAGAACAAGGCCATCAGACTGATCGAGCGAATCTCGCTCGACGCTGGAGTCTCTGTGGATTCTCTTGGCTTGACTGGATCAGTTCTTGCCGGAATACATGATCCATCATTCTCTGACATCGACATAGTGGTCTACGGATCCAAGAATGCATTTCGAGTCAAAAGCTACTTGCAGAACAAGCCATCAACGAGTTCGATTCGAGAACTTGCTGGGACATCCCGAGAGAAATGGATCGCTGAAAGGCTCAGTTCAACTTCGCTGACACGGCAAAATGTTCTGGATCTGTTGGCTCGAAAGTGGAATATCGGACTCTTTGAGGGAACAGAATTCTCTGTAAATGCAGTTCACACAGAATCAGAAGCACAAGACCACTATGGTGACGAGCGCTATGTTCCGGTTGGAATCGTTGACGCCACGGCCAAGATAGGAGACTGCAGTGAGAGCCTATTCATGCCTGCAGTCTACCGAGTTGATACAGCTGCCCTGAAGGGGGCACTCTCAGGTTACACCGTGGATCGGATCGTCAGCTTCGAGGGCCTGTATGCTGACGTAGCGAGAGACGGTGAAGGGGCCTCATGTAGAGGAAAGCTCGAGAGGGTCGAATCCGTGTCGGGTCTTCGACATCGAATAGTGATCGGGTCACCTGAGGCTGAGGGCAACGAATACCTCTTGTCTATCCAATCCTAGTATCAGAGCTATCTGCAGCCACAAGAATGTGCTCACCAGGCTTTCGCCGGCATTTACTTCTTCGCCTGCGCGATCACGAAGGCTGCTATCTCATCAGCTATTCGCACGTCTGTGGTCATCTGCAGACCTCTCCAACCAGGCTGAGAATTCACTTCGTGGACAACCAATCCTCGCTCGCTTTCCATGATATCGACGCCAGCGATCTTGCAGTCAAGGGTTTCTGAGGCGCGCACGGCCAGTGCTTCCACTTCCGGGTCTACCTGAAACCGCTTCGGTACGGCTCCTCTGCTTACATTCGTCTTCCAAGAGCTGGACACTCTAAAGATGCCCGCGACGACCTTACCACCAACAACGAACGTGCGTATGTCCCGTGTTCCGTGCCCGATGAATTCCTGAACATACAAGACATGTTTGTAGAACCTGAGTGTTCTCATGACTCGCTCCGCGATGTCCTCATCGCTAATTCTGGCGACTCCAATTCCTCTGGATCCGAAGACTGGTTTGATCACAGCATCGCCCCCGAAGCTTCGGAAGGCCTGCATGGCTTCGCGGATGTTCTCTGTCACAACGGTTCTGGGCACAGGTATGCCGCGTTCGTTCAGAAGCGCGAGGGTATAGTATTTGTCAACAGCCCTCTCGATCGCGGCTGGCGGGTTTATGATAGGCATTCCCTCTCTAGCCAGTTTGTGGAGTCCATCCATCTGGAAGATGATCTCGTCGAGCGATCCTCGCCCAATCGGCCTCACAAGAATTGCTGATAGACTACTGAGAATGTCGATCTCTCCGAGTGAGAACTTAGGGGTCGATCCGATTCGCGCTGCCACATCTGAGAATCTGAATGCTACGGGCTCTACGCTCTTCCGAACGAACGCTTCCTTCAGTCTCGACGAGCACCATGCATCTTGGTCGCGAGTCATGAGGCCGACTTTCAAGTGAGAAATACTCCGCCCTCGTACATGCTGACTCGTATTAAATAGGGCACAGGCTGGCGCCGGCGGACTCAAATTGAGAATCGTGAGCTACGCTGTCAGGACGAAATACTGGAAACCCGGGGACAACTATCGCAACATCATTCTTGAGTCTCTCACGACGCATTTGCAGGAGGGAGACATTGTCGCCATTTCAGAGAAGGCGCTCGTGGTAGCTCAGGGTCGGCTCGTCGACGAGTCCCAAGCCCATCCCGGCGCCTTGGCGCGGATTCTCACGTTCTTCTGGATGAGGCTGATTTGGGGCCACTTGCTCGGTAGGCTCTGCCACCTTACGAGCGCGAACATATCGCGTCTAAGGGGGTACCCCCCCCTAGAGGGGGCTAGGCACAAGCAGGTCTGTTTGGAGCAGGTTGGCTTTCTCCAAGCTCTCCGGCCCTTCTCTGAGGGCGGGATAGACACATCGAATCTGCCATATTCCTTCGCTAGCCTGCCACTCGAATCCCCCGCGCACCTTGCTGAAGAGATACGGAGTAGCATTGCCGCTGGGCTCGGCAAGAAGGTCTCAGTGGTCATCGTGGACAGCGACAAAACCTACTCGTGCTCTAGCATTCATGTCTCTTCGCGGAATACAGAGGTTTCGGGAATCATTAGGCTCGGTTTCTTTGCATACTTGATAGGGCGGGCTCTCAGGTGGAGAGCGAGGTCAACGCCTCTTGCATGGGTAGGCTCTGAGATTACTCCAGGGTTCGCGTTGCGCGTGGCGGGCCTCGCTAACAAAGTCCGTGGCTTCGGGGCGGGAAGAACCGCTTGGGAGATGGCTGCACGGTTTGGCGTGTCAATAACTGATGTCGATTGGCAAATGCTTGAACAGATCGAGCACAAGCCAATCGTGATCCTAAGACCGGAATGAGATAATGCATCCGGCCCTCCTAGGGCCTGTACCCGTCAAGAATCAACACTGACAGGGTAGACGCCGTGAGATCGGCGGTCGTGCCCGGGTTGCAGCGATGGGCCGATCTCCGGAGCGCCTTGTCCATCTTCTCGACCGCTCTTCGTCCGGTCTGAGTCTTCATTCCGCCCTTTCTAAGAACCTTCTCCGCCTGGAGAGAGATCTCTTTCGCTCTCTTCACGCCTTGCTTTCGAGCAACCAATGTGTCCGGAACCTGAGAGAGTATCTTGAGGTAAGTGTCGACAACTGCTGTGTTGATGTTACCTGTTGAACGTAGTTCCCGTTTCAGGAATGGCAGTCCGATGTCGAATGTTACCGAGAAGTTGTTGGCCCATTCCGAAGATACAGCGTCATATTCGGCCGATATTTGAAAGACATCGAGCAGTGAGAGCCTTTGTCTGCGAATTCTCCTGATTGAGTTCCTATCATTAACGTCTAATTCCGGCACCTTGCCCATTCCGCCGGGAGACAAGTGGGACACTGCGAGATACACATTCACAGCATCCTCGGATGTCGTCCTGTTCACAACTTCCCTCAACTTGTTTCTGATCTCGCGAGCCCGCAATGTGGATCCAGGCGAGCCCATTCCCGATGCGTAGGCAATCGGAATGAGGAGCAAGATCGCGCCTAGGCTAGTGTTTCCTCCATGCTGAAATTCAGAGCAGGTTTCAACTGCGTTACGAATACGCTCGCCAATCGCGAGTCCTCGACTCCGCGACGACCGGGTGCCAATTCCATGCCCACGTAATGCTGCGAGACGAAAGTGTGATCCAAGTGCTGCGGCCGAGGCGAGGAAATGCTCGTATCGTGTCTTGTCAAAATCCTGTGTCCTGTGAACATTTCCAGGCTTAGGATATGCGCTGACTTCAAGCAGCAAAGCAAGCTGCAGGGAGGCAGCAATCTCGTCAGCTCTGTCGAGCATTGTGTTCATAGTGAGACATCCTGGACCAGCTTAGACTGGGCTCTCATCATGAATGGCGCTCATGACTTCGTGCCGCTTGGTTGGTGGAGAAGGCCGGTCGCCTTGAGCGCCTTGACTACAGCGAATGTCACCAATGTTGCGGCAGGCAGCACGACGACCAGTCTCTCTATCGGGTAAACATAGAATATTGCCAACCATGCTTTGGCCAGACTCTGTGGTGTGAGGCCCATCAGCGGCACTGCCATGCTCGCAAAGATCAGTGTTCCGGTAAGGTGCTGAGTCATCGTGCCAATCAAGGCGAGGAGACATGCCGCAACTATTGCTTTCCATCTGGTTGCCCCGGATATCCACTCGACCGGCCTTCTACCAAGCGGCGATACTAGGAGAACCCAGACGACGATGTGGAGCCAGATGAACGGGAATTCAATCGTTCCATTCAGAAATGGAACTGAAACGAAGTGCAGTGTTGACGGGTGAGCAAAGAACAAGGCCAGCAATGCTGAATAGATGATGATTGAAAGGAGCCGTTTTCGTCGCATCAGCAGACCGAGCACGAGTGCATTCATCATCGGCGCCAGGAAATCAAGTCCGAAGAAGTTCGTCCGGCCCGTGATCATTATCCCAAGGAATGTTCCGACCACCGCAGCGAGCGGACCTGCGTAGGGACCCAACACGACTCCCAGAAGAGGCGCAATGAATTCTGTGGTACTAAAGACGCGCCCGGATCCGCCGATCAGCACAAAGATCGGCATCATTCTTAATGTTCCATACAATGCAGCAAATGTCGCCGCCAGCGGGACAACACGATTCTTCGAGATCTCCGAGGGAATCATCGCCATGCCTCGATCCTGAAACCACCACATCGGAAGCTCCGAGCGTCTAGGAATGAGTTGTGAGTTGACAGTCCTGCAAGGCCCCCACTCGTTGTTGTCCTATTCTCCCCTCGGCATCATGTGTGCGGATCTTAAAGCGAGAATCAATGCCGTCCCAAAAACAGTAG
>JALHTB010000129.1 GCA_022865625.1 Candidatus Bathyarchaeota archaeon | reverse complement strand
GCTAATCGTATAAAAAGCTCACTAGCCAAGGTATTCTCCCACCCGAGTGAAGGCATTCGCTCTTGAAGATACTCACGAAAGACATCAAGCACGGCGTAATGAAGCTAGAGCTTCGAAACATAGACGATCTCTGGGTACTCTACAATGTGATCCAGAAGGGGGATCGAGTTCTTGGAAGGACAACGAGGGAAGTGAAGTCAACTGAGACGGCGAGGCCATCCAGCAGGAGAGTCACTGTTACGCTCGGAATCACCGTGCAGAAAGTGTACTTTGACCGGGATATGGACAGGTTGCGTGTTCATGGAATAGTCTTCGAAGCCCCCGAAGAGGTCAGAGTTACCGGGTCACATCATACGCTGAGTGTGGGGCCTGAAGACATTGTCACAATTCTGAAGGACAAGTGGGCGAGTCATCATGTCGAGAGAATCGAGAAGGCTGTGGTCGCTGAGGAACCAATAATCATCGTCGCACTCGACTCGGAAGAAGCATCTGTTGCAGTTCTCCGCAGCTTCGGACTCGACTTCAAGGGCGAGATCCGATCTCGCCTTCCAGGGAAGAACGAGGAAGACAAACGTCAAATCGCGATAAGAGACTACTTCCATAGAATCATGACGCTGCTTGATACTGTTAGTGTCGAAGTCAGCGGGCCGCTTCTGATCGTAGGACCGGGCTTCACTAAGGATCACTTCGTCAAGGAGCTCAGGTCTGAGGCGAAACACCTCAGATCAAGGACTGTGGCGGTCAAGGCCGTGGGGAGCGGCGGAATCGCAGGTGTTCATGAAGCGATCAGAGTAGGTGCAATCAACAAGATCAGGCGCGACTCCCGTACGGTGCAGGAAATCGAACTTGTCAACGAGGCGCTGAAACGGCTTGGATCATCCACTGGAGACATCTCCTACGGACTCGACCGTGTCCAGGCTGACACAGACTCAGGAGCGGTGGAGACGCTCTTAGTGTGTGATGAGGTGCTCAGAGAAGCTGAGGATGAAGAGAGGTCCAGACTCGAGGCGATAATGAGAAGTGTTGAGGACCGGAGTGGCAAGGTGGTACTGGTGAGCAGCGAGCAGGAAGCAGGAAAAATGCTGCAATCACTGGGCGGGGTTGCAGCTCTCCTGAGATATCGCCGCCATCAAGGCTAAAGTACATCTCAGGAGGACGATGATAGTGCCAAAGAGGCATGCTTTTAGTTTAGCCGGTGATTCTTGACGCTCTAATCCCGGAAGAACACCGAGGAAGAATCATGGACCCCACGATCACCACTCTGTTTCTGTATGTTGCAGTCTGGGTCGGAATCTACTTGGTCGGCAAGGCTCTCAAGGCAGAGCGTTTCGGATTTGTTCTCTCACCGATCTACTTCATGTACAAGACGACGGCGCTCAACGAATGGATTGGATCGCTCGCTGAGAAGAGACGGAGTACATGGCGGATTCTCGGGAATACGGGTGTTGCCGTCGGAGTCGGATTGATGGTCTTCGCGATCTACCAGCTCGGACTAAACCTGTTCAATCTCTTCTACCATGTTGAGGTTGCCACATCTATCCAACCTGTGATTCCTCTTCCCGGGCTGACGATAAGTTGGGAGAGCTTTCCATACCTGCTCCTTGCGATCTCGTTGGTGCTGGCAACACATGAACTGGCGCATGGAATCGCAACACGAACGGACAACGTGCCTCTCAAGTCAGCCGGGATCTTTGTCGCGGTAGTGCTTTTCGGCGGATTCGTGGAACCTGATGAAGAACAACTCGAGAAAGCTTCGAACCAGACGAAGATGAGAGTGTATGCAGCCGGTTCGTTCACGAATGCTGCCCTTGGATTAGTAGTACTTCTACTGTTCGCCAACTTTGCTGCCACAATCAGTCCATTCTACACAACGAACTTTGTGGGTGTTGAAGTGGCAGGGCTCATGCCTGGCTACCCAGCCGAAGAGGCCGGCATGCAAGCTGGTGATGTGATAACTGGAATTAGTGGCGTGTCAGTTCATACTGTCGCTGAATTGCAGCGGGCAATGACGGGAGCGACTCCCGGGACCCTGGTGACGGTTGCCACATTACGCGGGGACTTCAAGATCACGACGGAGGCTGATCCGAAGAACAGCTCTCGCGGAATCATGGGCGTGAGTCCCCTTAGAGATTTCATCGCGTACAGCGGCAAGCTGCCGTTCCTGCCGGATAGTCTACCGTATCATCTTCTCCGCGCAGAGTTCTGGGTATCTGTCGTCTTCCTCAGTGTTGCAATAATCAACATGCTGCCGTTGTACATGTTCGACGGAGATCGATTCCTTGAAGCCATCTTGAAGTCTCTGGGCGTGGGGCGCACTAAGGAGATACGGATGTTCGCAACATCTGCGTCCCTAGCGATACTCGGATTGAATTTTGTTCTCTCAATCATACGATTCGGATTCATCAAGCTCTGAGGGACAGGAGGGATTTGGTGGCCTGCTCCAAGTGTGGAACCAGTCAGGCCTTCTACAGGAGAGAGCAGGAAGGCGTCATCCTCTGCAAGAAGTGCTTTCTAGACAGCGTTGAGACTAAGGTTCGGAAAACCATAGTGGCCAAGCGACTGCTTGAGCCCAATGACAAGATCGTCGTTGCTCTCTCAGGCGGAAAAGACAGTGTAGGTCTGCTTCGTATTCTGTGGAAACTGGAACGACGTTTCCCGCCGGCCAGACTCGTTGCGCTGACAGTGGACGAAGGGATCTCTGACTATCGGAACGAAGCTGTCGCCATAGCAAAAGAGACCTGCAACGAGTTGAAGGTCGAGCATGTGGTCATCTCGTTCGAGCAATTGTACGGAATAACGATGGACGAGGTGGCTTCAGGACGGAACGAACTGCAACCCTGTTCCTACTGCGGCGTACTGAGAAGAAAGGCATTGAATGAAGGCGCCAGACGTATTGGAGCTACGAAACTGGCTACCGCTCACAATCTTGACGACGAAGTGCAAACTGCACTTCTTAACGTGATGCATGGCGATGTCGCGCGTATCTCGCGTGTTTCCTCGGTTCCATGGAAGACTTCGGCGAAGTTCGTTCCGAGGATCAAGCCATTGGCTGAGGTGCCCGAATGCGAGACAGCACTGTATGCGTTTGCCGCAGGAGCACGATTCCAGAGCATTCCTTGCCCACACGGGGGCGACGCTCTGAGAGGAGACATCAGGACCATGCTCAACAGGCTCGAGCTGAAACACCCCGGCTTGAAACACACAATCTACGGGTCAGTTGGAAGACTCTCAGAGATGATTGGCAGCGCGAGTATGACTCGCAAGTTTCAAGCATGCACTACCTGTGGTGACCCTACACCTAACGCGGAGTGTGAAGCCTGCATAATGTTGCGTGCCCTTAAGACCACTGCACATGCAACTGGCAAGCTGGAGTTTGCTCAGGTCGGCTAGGGGAGATAGCGTATCGCCAGAGATCTCAGCATATTCATGAGATGTTGAAAACCATCGTGTGATGAGACAAGAGTTAAAGGATACCCGACAAGAGTTTTGGTCGGCGGTGGTGGGGGATCGAGGAGCTAGCCGTTCCTTGTCACCCGAAATCGGCTACACGCGGGGATCCGCTAACTCAAGGGAGAGGCACATCGTTCCTCCCGTAGGCTTCAGTTGCCGACGATGAGATCCTGCCCTACCGGGCCGGTGGAGGAAGGGGCTCTTTCGAAGGGAAGAGTTCACTTCTTTACGGCCGAACCCGGCGAGACTCGGAAGAGGGCAGTCGTAAGGTCGACATGCTGGCGCTGATAGGATCACAGGGTATAGGAAGCATCTGAGAAACCGCGAGAGGAAAGTGTGTCCATCACTTGGGGATGCTGCCACCGTCTTATCCTACCAAAAACCGGATGCCTCGATACGCTTTCCTTATATCAAGCTCGCATCTACGTTGAGCGAACCTTTGGAAGAGAGCGTGAACTCGCAAGCTGCGAAGTGTCCAGGATGAGCAAGGAAGCAAAGAAGCTCGCTGAGGTCAAGGCATTCAACAAATGGAGCCTGAGCGGCATCGAAGTCGAAGACGTCAGTTTGCAGAGATACCTGAGCACTCGAGCGATGTTTGTGCCTCATAGCAGTGGCCGTCACGAGCACCAGAAATTCAGGAAGTCAACAGTCAATATAGTTGAGCGGCTTGCCAACAACATGATGCGACATGGTAGGGTCGGAGGAAAGAAGGGCAAAGCCGTCAGCATTGTCCGCAATGCATTCGAGATCATTGAGCTGAAGACCAAGAAGAACCCGGTCGAAGTGCTTGTCAGGGCCGTGCAGAATGTCGCCCCCGCTGAAGATGTGACAAGAGTCGCGTACGGTGGAATCGTCTACCCGATCTCAGTCGACATAGCCCCACAAAGGCGCATCGACCTGACGATGAGATTCATAACTGACGGTGCCAGGCAAGCAGCCTACAGCAACCCACGAACGATAGACGAATGCCTAGCTGAGGAGATCATGTACGCTGCTGCTCGCGACAATCGAAGCTATGCCGTTCGGAAACGCGACGAGATGGAACGTGTCGCGCTGGCTTCTCGATAGATCAAGAGCTGTCGGCCAGTCTCCGCGATTCATCTTCAATCCAGATTGATTACGTTTCAAGCGGATTTCTTGCTCTTGATCAGTATTCCGACAAGAGATAGAGTGATTGCTCGATTCTGGTTTCGGAAACAGCCGGAACGTGTCGAACCCTTAAATAGATGATCGCGGTCTCACTATACAAATTCAATACCGGAACGGATGGATGATTTCGTGTCGGCAAAGAAGCCCCACCTTAACCTGATCGTCATCGGCCATGTCGACCACGGCAAGAGCACGATGACCGGTCACTTGCTGTTCTTGACCGGAAACGTGAAAGAGAGTGATATCAGGAAGTACGCTGATGACTCGGTGAAGACCGGCAGAGGCGAGACATTCAAGTTTGCTTGGGTCTTGGACAACCTCAAGGAGGAAAGGGAGAGAGGCGTCACAATAGACCTTAGATTCATGAAGTTCGAGACACCCAAGATATTCTTCACAGTCATCGATGCGCCGGGACACCGTGACTTCATCAAGAACATGATCACCGGTACAAGCCAAGCGGATGCTGCGATTCTCGTAGTGTCGGCAAAGAAGGGAGAGTTCGAAGTTGGCATTGGGCCCGGTGGGCAGACCAGGGAGCATGCCTTTCTTGCGTTCACGCTTGGAGTGAAGCAGCTCATAGTAGCTGTCAACAAGATGGACGACGAGTCGGCGAACTGGAGTGAGCAGCGCTTCAACGAGTGCAAGAAGGAAATGGAAGGGTTGCTCAAGACCGTTGGCTACGATGCGTCGAAGGTCACAATCATACCAGCCTCCGGTTGGACAGGAGACAACTTGACCAAACATAGCGAAAAGATGCCTTGGTACAAGGGCCCTACACTTCTAGCGACGCTGGACACATTCACAGAACCCCCGAAACCCTTGGACAAGCCACTGAGGATCCCTGTCCAGGACGTCTACTCAATCACAGGAGTTGGCACGGTCCCCGTGGGCAGAGTTGAGACCGGCATACTGAAGACCGGTGACAGCTTGATCTTCCAGCCCTCTGGAGTCAAGGGCGAATGCAAGGACATCGAGACGCACCACGAGAAGATACCCGAAGCCATTCCAGGAGACAACATCGGCTTCAACGTGCGCGGAATCACGAGGACAGACGTCCATCGTGGTGACGTGGTGGGCAAGGTCGACGCACCGCCAACTATCGCAAAGGAATTCAAAGCCAGAATCATTGTCATCTTGCACCCAACCTCGATTGCTAAGGGCTACACACCCGTCATGCATGCACACACAGTAACGATGGCGGTCACATTCACAGAGTTGATCCAGAAGCTCGATCAAAGAACCGGACAGGTCCAGCAAGAGAACCCTGACTTCCTGAAGACCGGCGACGGTGCTGTCGTCAAACTGCGCCCTGTGAGGCCGATCGCACTTGAGTCGATCACACAGTTTCCAGAACTTGGAAGATTCGCAATCCGTGACATGGGCCAAACGGTAGCAGTGGGCGTCGTCCAAGAGATCACAGAGAAGGGCTAACAGGCTCCGAACCTTTTTAAAGCCCTCATCTATTCTTGCTGTGTTTCTGGTTAGTGTGGAGGATAGACCATAATGGTCAACAAGGCGCGTATCAGGCTATCAGGTACAAACCCCCAGGGATTAGACTCGATCTGCGGCGAGATCACAAAGATCGCTGAGAAGACCGGAGTGAAACTCCGCGGCCCGATACCGCTCCCCACAAAGAAACTGAACGTTCCCACGCGAAAGAGCCCGTGTGGCGAAGGCACAAACACTTGGGACAAGTGGGAGATGCGAATCCACAAACGGTTGATTGATGTGGATCCGAACGAACGTTTTCTCAAGCGTTTGATGCGCATACGGACGCCCGAGGACGTTTTCATCGAAATCGAATTGCTCTAGACCAAGGTTCAGAGAATCGTTCTCTGAGCGATACTACTTCTGGCCGGGGCCTCAGCTCAGCACTGATTTGATGGACGATTGGGACCCCCAATTCGATCAAAGAGGGCCCTCTTTCGGAGACATAAGCGAGCCCTCAATGACGTGAGCCCCACGGCGTAAGGCTTTAAGTGAAGTAGATCGTTCGCTCGTGTTTGTGGGATGCGGGGGTCCCAGAGCCAGGTCAACACGTGTCTGGCTAGATGGGCGGGTCGCGTCCTGACCACGCGCGCCAAACTCAAGACCAAGCCAACAGCGCGGGTGAGCCATCCCGTGGCGTAGGCCTTCGTGGGTTCGAATCCCACCCCCCGCACCATTTTACTGGTAAATATGAATAGCCGATATGATGGCTTGAGGCTCATCGGGTGGTCGTGAACGATTCTCGGCATTGTTCTGAGCAGAAAACGTACCTTTTGGATAGAATGGGTTTCTCGATTTTCTTACCGCAGTTCGAACAGTACTTCATATGAGTTCCGTTCACTACTTCGCTCAACGATGCGCACACCGACTACTTGTTTTCCTCGTCGCTCATATGCCTTGGCACTGTGTCTGCTTGTAGAAAAAACTGGAGGGGCTCTCTCCGTTGTGCGGGGAGAGGTCTACTGTCGTCGCTAGGCTGATCTTGTCACCGTGATCTCGATCGTTGATACATTTCGTACTTGTCCTTCCTCGCCCAGTTGCTCGGTTGCGATGGTGATGTTCTTCACGTGAAGCTTGCCTTCGAAGAATCGTCTTCTGCACACCTCAACGACATCAACGGCTGCTGATATGGCTCGCCCTCTCGCTTTGATTGAAACCTCACTGCTGCCACTGGTGAAT
>JALHTB010000128.1 GCA_022865625.1 Candidatus Bathyarchaeota archaeon | reverse complement strand
CGTCAGCGCCCAGAGTTGCCTCTGCTCACAGCCACAACCCTATTGGTGCCTGGGTACGTGGACGTCCTTGAGGTCGAGAAGATCGCGATCTTCCTCGCGGATCTGGATAGGAAGATACCATACAGTCTGCTCGTGTTTCATCCAGATTTCATGATGAGTGATCTGCCTGTGACTCCGTATCGTCAGGTACAGGACTGTTACCGTGCGGCGAAGAAACACTTGGCGAGCGTGAACATCGGGAATCTGGCCACGCTCGGGATTAGATCCTGGAACGTCTAGAACCGATCAGCAGGTCTATTGGAGGAGACGATCGAGCACGTTCCGGATCTCCTGTTTCGGAACTGCTCCAACGATGCGTTCAACCTCATTTCCTCCCTGCAAGAACAGCAGCGTTGGGATACCCATTATGCCAAATCGTTCTGTTGTGGAGGGATTCTCATCTGTGTTCAGTTTTCCAAAGATCACTCTGCTCGCATATTCTTCGGAGAGTTCATCGATGACGGGCGTCATCATCATACAGGGGCCACACCAAGGTGCCCAACAGTCAACGACCATCAAGTCATCTCTTTCAACGGCCATATCGAATCCATCATCGGCGAGCGTTATCGGCTGAGTTGTCTCACTGTCTGACTCCATTCGAACTGCCCCGCAATGTTCGTGTATCCTAGTCTGCAGGTTCAAATCCAATAGAAAAGAGTATCCCACGCCTCAGCTTGTGACGGAAAGTCTTCCGTGAAGTTGGCAGTTTCAGCTGTTAGATCAACTCATCATTTGCACGCAGAGTGCACAACACCTTATCCTGTGCCGAGGCTGTGAAGTGACTATGCCGATCAAGTACTTCCCAGCCTCCGACGTGAAATCCCTGATGGACCAATTGATCGAGGCACTAGGGTTCGCTTACATTCCGAAAGAGAGAGTGATTTGTGTTAGAAGCGTCGGATCCAAATCCAGAGGCGCCATCGCCAGAGTCCACTCGTTCCCAAAGGTATGGCAACAAAGCCTCCGCATGAAATGCCACTACACGATCGAGGTCCTCTCAGAACGTTTTGACGATCTCCCGACGACGGAGAAGGAGAAGGTCATAATCCACGAGTTGCTTCACATCCCGAGGAGCTTCGGTGGAGGATTTCGCCACCACAAAGACTGGGTTACCCGACGGAGAGTCGATCGCCTACACGCTGCCCTTGTCACCGAACGCATGAATGACACAAGTAATGGTTAATTCGAGGTCAACTTGTGCAGATCCTCGTACCTCCATGTACGATCTTGAAGAAGCGCGTATCATCCGAGAGATCAAGAAACGATCATCACATCGAGTCTTGCTTCAGCTACCGGAAGGGCTCAAACCGCTCGCCGCAAGGCTCGCCAAGAAGCTTCAGGATGAGAGCGGCGCCGAGGTATTCGTCTCAGGAGATCCATGCTACGGCGCCTGTGATCTTGCGCTAGAGCAGATGAAGCAGCTGCATGCTGACCTCTTGATCCATGTTGGTCACGCGGAGATTCCAAGTGAGAGTGCCCGCGATGACATCGT
>JALHTB010000127.1 GCA_022865625.1 Candidatus Bathyarchaeota archaeon | reverse complement strand
GGCGAGGAAGAGTTCGAGTAAGCAGAGGCATCGTGAATATGGCGGCTCGCTGCGGCGAGTACGCTGTCAGGCCAATGGTTTGGCCTATGCTTCTACACTGGGATGGATGCGGGTGGAACCGCAACAACGGAATGCCCACCCTAGAGAGGATCAGAGTGGAAGCATGAATCTCCCGACTTTTAGTCGCGGAGAGAATCAACGATCTCGACGTCCAATGCCTGAAGTAGCTCATGACAGGGATCCAGGCTGCGAAAGGCTGCGACCGCTCCAACCTGCACAAGCTCGCTCACTGAGTAATGTCCACTCGCGACACCGACGGCTCTAGCTTGATTCGCATTTGCAGCTTCAATGTCACGAGGCGTATCACCGACTATAACCACATCTCCATTGCTCCGCAACGCATACTTCTTTGTGCAAGTACGGACGGCGTCTCTCACCAAGTCAACTCTATCGAAGTAGCCGTTGCTGTAGAAAGTCTCAGCAAAATAACTGCGAATTCCTGTCAGTCGAAGCTTCTCCTCAGCAACCGCAGAAAGGTTTCCTGTGAGAACACCTAGTCTGTGATTTGGACAGGTGCTGAGAATCCGTAGCAGTTCAGTGACACCCTCATTCAGAACCGGCTGCGTCTCCATTCTCAGAAAAACCTCTTCGGCTCGTGAGATTACCCTCGGAAGGGATCTCATGGCCGAATCCGGGCTCATGCCAGATTCGATGAGGAGAAGTCTGTAGATCTCGGGATCTACCATGCCATCATAGAGCCACCGCTCTTTGGAGAGCACTTTTCCTGCAGTCTCAGAAACCGGACGGACGAAACGTTCCAGCTCTTCATGCTCCGTGCTCTCCTTCGACGTGAGAGTACCATCGATGTCAAAGAGAACAACATGCATTGAAATCACCTGTTATCTGCTGAACTCTGGGTTCAGATGCTCACACATGTGGGAGCAGTTTCGCATGGCTGTCTGCGTTAAATAGTCATCGGATCAATGAAACTGACTGGGAGGCGAATCAGATGGTAATCGAGCGGATAGCCAGTGTCGCCGTGATGGTTTCGGATGAGAAAAAGGCGAAGGAATGGTACAGGGACAAGCTCGGATTTGAGATACGAAGTGACGAGGAACACTGGGTTGTTGTGGCTCCACGGGGATCGACGACAGGTCTACATCTATGCCCAGATGACCCGCTTGAGCCCGGCAATACTGGAATCCTACTACTGGCCGCCGACGTCGAAGGCACGTGCAAAGAGCTGAAACAGAAAGGCGTCGAGTTCACGAGGGAACTTGGCAAGGCCGAATGGGACGAGAAGATGACATACGCGATGTTCAAGGATCCTGATGGCAACGTCTTCTGGATCATGCCCAAATGAGGCCGTAAGACGCACTCGGTCAGCGAGTGACCGGCATGCGGGCGATTGTCCCTACTGGATTATCTTGTCACATTTCTGCATCACTGCGTCTATGTGCACATGTAAGAAATGTCACTGGTGACTGCGAAGAAGACGAGGATTTGAAGAAGAAAGAAAGCGGGGAACTACGCATCCCGAAAGAGACAGGCCCATTCTAGACCTGCGGGAATCAGCGTGGCACGCGATGTGTCTTCGAGCTATTGGGTTCCTTCGCTGTAGAGCAGCCCCATGGATCGGAAGAAGAACACCGAGAGAGCGGGCGCTATGATCGCTTGGATGAGCCATCCCACATAGGGTATGGATCCAACTATCGCACCGACTATACCGGCTATTATTGCAACAAGAATTGCCCAAGCAAGATACTTGCCCCATCCGATCTTTCCTATGAGGCGGAAGATCTCTCCGAACGCGAAAGCCTTTCCGAAGCTTCCGGTCTTGATCATGTGAGCTATGCCAGCTGCTAGTACTATCAGCATGAAGAATGCGACGATCACGCCCAAGATTATCAGTGATAGTCCTATGCCGCCCAACATGAAGAACTGAGCTGGCGAGAATCCGCTCATCACGAAATCAGGGCCAAACGTTGGGAACATCGCTGCGGCCATTGATCCAATACCAGCTGCGAACAGGATCAATGGAATGATCATGTAGATGAGAGCCACGAAGAATACCTTCGCACCCGCAACGAACATACCCCCATAATCCTCAAGTTTCGGAGGCGCATCTGCTTCAGGGGATTCCTTCAACACTCTGGCCGCGTAACCAATCACGATCCAGTTTACGATCGGTATGAGATCAAGTATGATTAGGATGATCAGTCTGCCAAAGTCGCTAAACAGTTTCTTGGCGTACTCGAAACTATTGTTAAGATTCTGAGACAGATCCAAACCTAGACATCTCCGAAGAACATCTCATTCTCGCAATATATAAGGAAAGACGAGGGCCTCGCACCTGCGATCAAACAAATGCACAGCAGTTGCTCTCTTTCCGGCTCTTGTATGATCCATTCGTAGCGTGTGGCTCGCGCTCAAATGCTTATATCGGATACCGGAAATGCCCGATCAGGATCGTTATGACTCAATGTCAGAAATGCGGAAAGGAAGTTCCAGTCGGCTCATCTTTCTGCACGAATTGTGGAACGCCGATCTCCGCTACTCCACAGGCTCCGTACAGATACGAGATCAAGTATCAACCCTCGTACTCGATGCTTGTGTTGTCACTTGACCAAGGTCAAATGGTAGTGGCTGAAGCTGGATCTATGACGTATATGACTCCTAACATTCAGGTGAGGACACGGGCACGTCAGAAAAGCGTCCTAGGAACTCTAGGAATCTCGATTCTGGGAGGCCAATCGCTTTTCGTCAACGAGTATTCGTCGAATCAGGGTCAAGGAGAGATCGGTCTAGTTTCAGCACCCGTCGGAGACATTGCGAAGATCGACATTTCGCGTGGCCGAGGCTACATCATTCAGAAATCCGCCTACATCGCTTCCTGCCCAACTGTGGATCTCGACATACAGTGGCAAGGATTCACGAAAGGTCTCTTCGGCCAAGGACTATTCATGATACGAACTACAGGCGAAGGAGAGCTGTTCATCAACTCCTTCGGCGCCATCGACAAGCATGTCTTGGCGTCCGGAGAAACGATTATCGTTGACAACTTCCACCTCGTTGGGTTCAGCGACTCATGCCAGTATCAGGTTCAGAAGTTCGGAGGATGGAAAGAAACCCTCCTCAGCGGCGAAGGACTGGTAACCCAAGTCACTGGTCCAGGCGAGGTCCTCATCCAAACGAAGAACATTAGAGAGCTAGTCGAGTGGCTATGGGTGCTACTTGAACCGAGAGTACGATCAACAGCCCGCTAACCGATCTTGCAGAATCCTCACTATCAGAGAAGAGGAAGCGCCTATGAAACCGAGAATGTGTATTCAAGAAGGATATCTCAGGAGGAGGAACGCCAAGGCTACGTTCTCGTGTTGAAGAACAGGCTTTCGTTCTTCCCTCCTCCGGGCACCAACTTCAGCCTCATCATTGACGATGTGCGCCGAACGGTAAAGGTCGACTCCTATTGATGCACCTGTAGAGGCCCCGAACTGCCCCACGAGCATTACTTCATGCGGTGGCGCGGATTGAAAGCAGGCGATCGTGCGGAAATCTATCAGAACCTGAGAAAGCAAAGCGCATATCTCATGAGAATCCTCAAACGCCACTGAGAACTGTGCGAAATCTTGGCTGCAAGACTATTACAGTCTTGAGACCTGCCGTTACCTGTCATAGAGTACTGAAACCCATAATACTTTATTGAGACGTGCAATCATTCGTATGCTAGGGAAAAGAAATGGATTGGCTAGGTGCTATAGTATCAATAATTGTCGGCGTAATCATCGTAGCTCCGGTTCTGTGGCTGGTAGGTCGCTCAATGGTTGGAGGAGCGAAGGCAAAGTTCACCGATGCCATCTGGATAGTCGTTCTGGGCACAATCATCAACGCGGTCCTTGGCGCATTCGTTCTGGGCGTACTTGGGATCATAGTGACCCTGATAGTCTGGGTAGCCCTGATCAAACACTTCTTCGACGCAAGCTGGGGCAAAGCACTGCTCATCGGAATAATAGCAATAGTCGTTCTAGTGATCATCCTTGTGATACTAGCGGCCTTGGGCTTCGCGGCTCTCTTCGGACTTGGTGCCTTAGGACTCTAGCGAGTTTCGACGCACCACACGAACTGCCCCTTATCCTTTCTCCTTTTTCTGCTCACTGTTAGCTTTCATGGTGAGCAACAGGACTCCATGACGTGGCAGTTGGCAGCCCCAGTTCCGGATCATTCGAGCACATGGCATCAAGAACCTAGGTTGACTGTGCGACGTGTTCCACTTTCCGAAATAGCATGTATAAGAATGAGATCGAAAACAGGTATAGCAGGGTGCACAGATAGAATCGTGGAACTCATAGAAAGCGTCAGGAAGATCATTGTTCCGAGGATTATTCCCCTAAATATTTCGCGATTAGAGTTGTGAGACATTTTTCCTCGGGAGAGTGGTCTTGCATCTGTCCACTTGTGCCCTGTCACAAAAATTGGAAATCTATTCACAAGAATCACAAGATTGGCAAAGAACATCGGTAGGCGCATACCGGGCCGCCCAGCGGTCAAGACTGTGACCGGTGAACTAACGCAAATCAATCTGGGAGATGAGGAAGAGTCACCGCCTACAACCTTGAATTGAGGCGGGGGCTCGCATTATCTGACTTGGATTGACTCTCCCCTAGCACAATATGATATGGCGGGTCCGGAGGGAATTGAACCCTCGACCTTCGGGTATCCCTCAGCGGTTAAGAGCTTCAGCCTTGCTCCTGCGAGACCGCTGCTCTACCTTTCGAGGGCGAATCAAACGCCTGACTGAGCTACGGACCCCGAGCCTTCGGAGATAACTGGGAAGTCTACTTAAGTTTTCGTTGAACGAAAGAACATCGAGAAATAGATCTTCGCCGGACTCGCTCAACCCAGCGAGAATCGTCTGGTTTTCGTCGGAAAATCGCTGTCCAGACGACCTTGATGCTTCAAGTCTTATCAGGTACTTTGCCCCCTATACATGGGCGGATAGTCTATGTCGGTTCGAATCGCACATGCTATTGTGAGTGATTGTCTGAGAATTCGGCCGGACGATGTCGTGACGGTGAACACTTGGCCGCACACGATCGAGCTGTCAGACGCGATACTTGAAGAATGTTACAGAATCGGTGCTGATGCCTTGGCCATCCTTGATACAGACCGATCGTACTACTCACAGATGGAATCGTTATCGGAAGAGAACCTCAGGGTGACTTCAAAGCACTGCTTAGGTTTGGCTGAGTATACGACGGTGAACATCTTCATCGGGGGACCAGCGAACCCGCTTCGCATGCGAAAGATTCCGTCCGGAAAATTCTCGGCCCTCTTCGAGGGTGAGAAAGGACACGAGGACAAGAGCCGGGAGAAGAAGATACGAGCAGCATACCTAGCCCATGGCATGGTGACCCCAGAGAGAGCTCGAACATATGGATTCAACTTCCAGCGATGGAAGCGAATGATGGATTCCGCGATCTCTGTACGCTACGATGACATGAGCATCCTAGGCAGACGCGTGACGTCGAATCTTGAACGAGCAAGAGAAGTGCGAATCCGATCGAGGATAGGCACAGACCTCAGACTTTCCATACTCGGGAGACCGGCCCAGATCAATGACGGGATCATAGATGATGACGATATCAGACGAGGGGCACTATTCACATCGCTCCCGGCGGGATCCGTGACAGTCTCTGTCGTTGAGGATAGCGCATCCGGAAAGGTGACCTTCGACCTACCCATACCGCAAGTTGGCAAGCTTGTTCACCGACTCCAGTGGATATTCGAGGGCGGGCGTGTCACATCCTTCAACGCCGAGAAGAACTTGGACGCGATCAAGCCGATATTCGACAAGGCACATGGAGACAAGGACAAGATAGCAAGCGTCACGATCGGACTCAACCCCAGAGTGAAGACCGGGTTCATCATCGACAATCTGGCGAAGGGCACTGTCAGCATTGGTATAGGATCAAACCTAGACATCGGCGGGAAGAACGATAGCGACTACGGCTTCCAAGGAACTCTGAGTCAGGCAACCGTCGAACTCGACGGAAGGACAGTAGTCGAGAACGGCAGGATAGTAGTCTAGGCCCTCACTCAGCTCAGCGATCACGAATATTACCATCCCACACATAGCTCTCCCACGAGAGCAACATGGGACAGCTATCACTGATTGGGATGGGACTGCACGACGAAAACGGCCTAACCCTGCGAGGCCTGAATGCAGCTAGGAGCTCAGACGCCGTCTTTGCAGAGTTCTACACAAACATAATGCCAGGGCTTTCAATGGACCGACTACAGCACCTAGTCGGGAAAGAGGTCAGGATCATCTCTAGGAAGGAACTGGAAGAAGACTCGGAGCGCACAATACTTTCTGAAGCTAAGGGAAAACGCGTTGCCCTCCTGACCCCAGGAGATCCGATGTCAGCAACCACGCATGTCGGACTTCTTCTCTCAGCCAAGAAGCTTGGAATCCCAACAGTTCTGATCCATTCGGCTTCCATCGTTACAGCGGCTGCAGGGGTGACCGGGCTGGAACTCTACAAATTCGGCAGAACTATCACAATCCCCTCGCCAAGAACAACGCCGCTTCCTGAGTCGGTCTACGATTTCATCAAAGACAACAAGAGAATCGGTCTACATACGCTTGCTCTCTTGGACATCAGCGAAGAAGAACTCACGATTTCGGAGGCAATTCGAATCCTCTTCAAGATAGAGAGTGTCAAGAAAGCCGGCATCATAACGGATGAGACACTCATGGTTGCGGTTGCGCGCATAGAAGGCCCAGACTATATCGTGAAAGCAGACAAAGCAGGAAATCTTGTGAAACATGATTTTGGTGGCCCTCCATGGTCGATCATTCTTCCTGGCAGACTGCACTTTATGGAAGCTGAAGCGCTCCAATTGCTTGCTGGAGCCCCGCGGGAACTCTTGGAGGCTCAGTCATGAGCGAAGATCCCGGAGAACGAACACGCCAATACTTGACTGTCATAGAGAAAGCCCTCAGGGCTACCGAGACTGGCAACAACAGTGATGCACTTCGCATCATCGACTATGCAAAGAGGTACGTCGCGGACAGCAAGTATTACCTCGAAGCTGGTAGACCAACAACCGCGCTAGCGTCAATTGCCTATGCGGAGGGCCTGCTAGACTCGTTGAACATACTGGGCATAACGCCTTCGAAAGGTGCAGCCAAGTGAGGATGGTCTCCAGCGGTTAGCTTGTGCCCGGCAAATGATATCTCGGCGATGAGGTCATGAGAGCTACTCAAGCATAGCAGTGGAATAGGCATGAATGAGTCAGATGAGAAGAGCCTCCTTAAGTCCATGTACCTCCTGCAACTTCGAAGACGATTCTTCACCATAGCAGAACTTGTGCAGAAGACAGGGCTGGATGGCGACAAGTCTAATGACGTATCGAGACGGCTCATGGCGTCAGCCATGCTGGAACGGAGGAACAGTGACGAGTACTGCGTACTGCCGGCTGGAAGATTGAGAATAAGGGTAGTTCTTGCAGGAGGCGTCTATGACATACTTCACCTTGGTCATCTTGCAGTCCTCACTGAGGCAAAGACCCACGGAGATGTTCTTGTGGTCGTTGTTGCGACCGATGTCACTGTTGAAACGTTGAAAGGTCGTAGACCCGTGTTCCCTGAAGAGGATAGACGAGCGCTTGTTGAGTCACTCAAGCCTGTGGACGCGGCGATTCTCGGGTACGAAGATGTCGGAATGGGGTATGAGCAGGTAATTGACGAAGTCAAGCCAGACATCATAGCTCTTGGCTATGATCAAGATACGCTTGCTCGGACAATCACCGAGCTCGTCAAGAGGAAAGGACTGAAAATCGAGATAGTTCGACTCTCCAAGTTTGACAAAGAGAAATATCTGAGTTCTTCTGCGATCAGGCAGATGTTCCTCCAGGATCAGAAATGATGACACGCGTTCTCACTGTGTCGCCGTCCTTCAGCCCGAGCTTTGTTCTCAGGTTGTGCGGTGCGATCAGTTCGATCACATTTGGCGTATAGTGCGTTCTGACGGCCGAGAGGAGCACTCCGTCTTCAGTATCATTGATCTTGGCTCTGTAACAGGTGACCGGCCCAAAACTCCTCTCACCATCGCGAAAACCATCGATCTGAATATGCGGAAAGGTCTCGAGCAGTTTCCTCTCGTCCTCGTATTCTGGTTTGAGCCTGAGGTTGAGTGTACCCGGAAAAGGGCTGAATCCTAACTTCTCCAAGAACTGTCTGCAGTATCCCTGTTGGCTCACGTACCATGCGCCCTCACCTATTCCGGAGAACAGAACTCCCTCGAGGACTATCTCCTTTGGTTTCATCTCGAACATCGCCTTGAGACGGACGTGAATCCCACTCAGCTCTTCCGACCCTCTCGCGGTCACTCTGATCGCTTCTCCACGAGCGACCCGAGTCCTTCGGATCAGGCCTAGCGACTGAAGCTCGATCAGGTGTCTCGAAGCTGTCTGCTGTGACACATTGAGGGCCTTCGCCAGCTTCGCGGTAGTGATCAGGAGCTCGTTCGGATAGGCTCCAAGTTCAGCCAGCCTGAACAATGTAAACAGAAGCACAGGGCTCAGATCTTGAGTGACCATATCCGTCTCTTCGCCTCCTGGTGCGCCATCAGAACAGGCTCAAGGCCACGCTCGCTGATGCAATGCTTCACGATCCTTGTCGCATCGTCAAGTGATATCTTGTGACCGACACTGACATAGAGGCTTTTCTTCTTGAATCGCAGAATCCTAGCGATCATGCTTCCATCCTCGTCCACGAGCGTTTCCTCGACCTCAGTTCCGAAAAGTCTACTCTTCGCCACACCAATCGTTGGAAGATCCATGACGACGCCAACATAGCAAGCCAGACCAAACCTCCTAGGATGAGCAAGTCCATGGCCATCCACTATGCAGACATCAGGCTTGTGTCTGAGCTTCCTAAGAGTACGAACGACCACTGGCCCCTCTCTAAGAGACAACAGCCCGGGGATGTATGGGAAAGTCACTCGAACCTTCGCAGCTGTGGTTTCGATTGGCCGCAACGAATCATAGTCAATTACCACGACTGCACCGACAGCTCTCTCGTCACCATATGCACCGTCAGCGCCTGCGATGTATCGAATCGTCTTAGGGAGATCGCTCTTTGCCGAGACAAGCGGTGCCAGCTCCTTCTGGAGAAGGATTGCATCTTGAGTGGTCAGACGTCTAGGTATGCTGATTCTCTTTGGGGTCAAATGAGTTCAGCGCATGCGCTTCTCGAGATTCCTTATCGCCTTCTCTAGAGAAACCTTCCGAATGTCGGCGATCACGTCTGTACGTGTAGCCTCAATCAGCTTCTTGGCGACATCCATCTTTCTCCGGAACGTCGGGACAATTGATGTGCGATCGAGCATGAGCAAATCCTCGAATATGGCCTCCATCGATTCGAACGTACCCTGTGCATCCTTCAGCTTGCCAGCCTTCAACTGATCCATCGTCATTCTGCGAAGCTCGCCGACGAAATCTAGTAGACCCAGGAGATATGGCATCCAACCAACGCCGACCTCACGTTGTGACAGCAGCTTTCGACGATTCACGAAGTTGTAGAGAAGCTTGGCCTCTGCGAACTCTTGGAATGCAACGATCACATATCCGACCTGTTTGAACTCGGAGTTCTGGTCTAGAAGATCTCGCATCTGTGCGATGTTCTCTTCAGCGTCCCTTAGAGTCGCCTTGGCTTTGGAAGTCTGTCCTCTATGAGTTTGGATGATCGCCCAACCGGCCAGCCGGGTGGTCTTTCTCGTAAGCTCGAGGAGTCTCTCTCTTGTTCTATCGTACTCGGTGAGCTTCTGCTGCAGTTTAGTCAGTTCGGTCTTGGGAAGCAAGGAAGTTCGTTGCTTACCTTTCCTTCGGTGGATAAATGAGTTGGCCTATGAACGAGGCCCGTGCCGCGCGTGGCTCACAGTTGCGTTGCTATGCGAACGGTTCGCCTTCTTCTTTGATTCCGGTCTTGGTGATTGTCATTATGTCAAGGCCGTTCCCGCTTCCTATGTCGCGAGCCAATGCGGCCTTGGCAGCCTTCTTCACGAGCTCTTTGCCCTGTTCGACAGTCATGCCTTCTTTGTACTCTGCCTCTAGGACACCTACGGCGATTTCGGATCCCGAACCTACGGACGCGTACTTGTCATCAATGACGGAGCCTATTGGGTCGAGCACGAAAAGGCTTGGGCCTTCGTCGTCAATTCCACCAACTATGGTCTGCGCCAGATAGGGGTACATCCTCCTCTCAAAGAGGAGCGCAGCCATGACCTTCGCTGCAGATCGCACAGATGCGAGCCTGTCTCGCTCGAAAGAATACAACTGAAGTTGTGCCCCAACTTCCTTTGTCAGAACCTGCATGTCAGCCATGAGACCCGCGCATGCGGCACCAATTGTGCCCGCTATCCGGAAGACTTTCCTTCCACTCTTACTCATCACAAAATATCCGTACGAGACTCGTCTCTCGGAAGCCAGCACTACTCCATCCTTGCAGACCACCCCGATCGTAGTGGCTCCGGGCATGAAGGGTTCGCTCATTCAAGTCACCAGAAACCAGTTGCAGTCTTCGCATGAAAATGGCCACTCTATTAAGGTTGATGTCTATCATTTCCTGTAACCCGGATGATCAAGCATGCACCCGTTGAAGAACGTCTTCAACAAGATGACATGGGATAAGAGAGAACGCGCAGAGTACTACATCGTCTACTTCATTCACCGGGGAGCCCCAGGAGATACACGCAAGATCAACGCCTCGCACATAACAAAGGTGGGCCCATCTTGGTTCACCTACGCTACAGGAGAATCAGATGAGACATTGATTCCCTTCCATCGAGTACGGCAGATCGTCAACGTTCGAACCGGGAAGCCTGTCTGGACCAAGAGAATGCGGACGACTGACTAGGGTCTCAGGTCAATTCCTTTCACTTTGATTGTTCCCGGGTTTCCGAGTTCGCCTTCTATCTTGATCTCAGCGCCCGATACAAGTTCGGCCATCTTGGCGTTTGTGATCGTGTGCATAGTGATTTGGGAGGCCCGAAATTCCGACTTTCCCTCCGCAACTGCCAGGTAGGGAATCAGGATGTCGGACATGTGCCTGTCGATTGGGGCACAGCTCTTGATCTCTTCTAAAAGTAGCTTCGCTGCCTGATGACCTACTTCTTCTGCAGGTTTTCCTCGTTCCCCCACGCTGTCTGCTCCAAGAACAGTGCCGCACCCTTCGTCCGTGTAGAGAACGATTCCACTTCCGGGCGCGATGTGCGGGTCAGTCTGGGGAGGATATACCTCCAGTTTCATTGAGACATCTACTTGTTGCAGTTCTTTCAACGTGTCCTGAGCCGCAGTTGCCTGTCTCTGTGCAACATGACCGGGAAGCCTCACGCAATGACTGATCCCGTGAACCTTCTTGATCTCTGATCGTTCATTCAGAACGAGATGGGCTAGCCCCTTACAGGCCTGGATCTTCATCCATACTCTCCCTCCGCCCTTCGGATAGTGCCCTCGTCTGAGGAGCTTCAACTCTGCAGAATAGCCGAGTCTCGATAGGATGGGAAGGATAACGAATCGAACGTAGTCGATCGTTGGACTCCACCGCACATCTGTGCCACCAGTTATCTCGAATTCCGCTCCGCCTGCTGAGAAAGCGGCGGTGGGCATCAAAGCCTGAAGCACCAGCGAGATGCTTCCTGCAGTGCCAACATCGAACTTGAACGATCCGGACGCTTTTTTCCTCGGAGCAAAGAACAGATCAGTCGATCCGATCTCAAGGCCTTTCGTCTCCGCATCGGAGAGAGCTGCGACTGCCTTGATGGCAGTCATATGTTGTGCACGGAGACCAGGGTTCGGCCGTTTGGCGCGGATATTCTTGACATGCACTTCTTTTCCGAGCAGAGCCGAGAGGCCTACTGTGGTTCTCAGGACTTGACCTCCGCCTTCCCCATAGCTGCCGTCTACCTCGATCACTTTCTTTCCTCTCACCAGATCTGGATTAACTGACCCGATTCGCGAAACAGAAATGCCTCTAGTTTATTTACCCTTTAGAACATCTCCGGCCTGTTCGGGAATGCGATTCGACGGGCAGAGAATCTCGTAGGGTTGTGTCTGGGACCCATCCTGAGGAGAAATGACTTGACGCACAAATTGAAGCGAGGTCTATTCGTTGGGAGATTCCAGCCATTCCACCTAGGACACCTGAGCGGGATCAAAGCTGCACTTGAACAGGCGGAAGAACTCATTATAGTTGTCGGAAGCGCGGAGTACAGTCATTCAGACAAGAACCCGTTCACAGCAGGAGAACGCGTTGAGATGGTACGCACTGCTCTGAAAGAAGCGAACATAGATCCTGCCACTTACGTTATCATCCCAATCAGAGACGTTCACATTCATGCGACATGGGTGCCCTTCATCGTGTCTCAGGTCCCCAGATTCGATATCGTGTTCACAAATGAGCCGCTTACATCGCGTCTCTTCAACGAGCGTGGATATAGAGTCGAGCGAATTCCGTTCTTCGACCGAACCATCTACTCCGCCACTGAGATCCGTCAAAGGATCCTTAAGGGAAAGAACTGGGAATCCTTGGTCCCCAAGAGTGTGGCGGAATTACTGGTGAGTTTTGGGGGAGTTGAAAGGATCAGGGAGCTTGCTATGACCGATAACCCCGGCCTCTTGCGAAGATGAGCTTGTCGCCGGAACGCACGCGGAATCTCTTTGCCGCATTCCCCTTGTTGACTGCGACCTCGAGGAAGCCGTGGCTTCCGATCAGAAGGACTGGCTTGCCTTCAGGGGCGGCTGAGTAGGTTCTCACAGTCTCCAGATTGTAGGGTCGCCTCTTCGTTTGCATTACAATCTTTCGCCCGACTTGGATACCCGCGACTTCGAGATCCTTCTCGCTAGCGGTTGTCGCTATGTTCCCGAAGGTGTCGACAGAAAGCACCTCGCATTTGATTCTGCCATGGGAGACTACTGACTCGACATTATTGGCTGAAACCGGATCCGAAATCCTTGGTCCAACCTCAGATGGCTCGGCGCCACATGCTACCCTTGCAGCTGTGTACGCAAACACGTCTCTCCCATGGAAGGTCGATGAAACGGGAGTCTTCATGAAGGATTGATTCTCAATCGAGTAGACCTCCCTGATTCCATCTTTCAAAGCTGCTTGGAGAAGTAGACCATTGTCAGGACCCACATACACGGCTCTCTGGCTTTCTATCAAGATACCACGCCTTTGTCCACCGACATCTGGGTCCACGACCGCGACGTGAATAGAGCCGGCAGGGAAGTGGCTTGAAGCTGCAGCGAGCACGAACGCTCCCATTCGAATGTTGAACTTCTCGATCTCGTGGCTGATGTCCACAATCGTAGCCGAAGGACAAACGGTGAGTATTGTTCCCTTCATCTCAGAGACATACTGGTCTCGGCTTCCGAAATCCGAGAGTAGTGTGATGACGCGCATGCCGGTCCAAGTGGCGCTCCAACTTAGAAAACGTTTCCAGAACATCGTCGGGAAGAACAGTACCAAGAACGCACTTGTGCGTGGAAAGGGTTTAGAGGGACCCTGCTTCTCCGTTATGCCGCTACGTGTTGAGGAGTGAACAGGTTGGAAGGTTCGCAACTTCTGATGCTGCCGGGGCCGACGAATGTTCCGTCACGAGTCATGCGGGCTATGGCCAAGCCCATAATCAATCATAGAGGCCCAGAGTTCCGTGAGCTCTATAGAAGAATACTCAGTAATCTCAAGTTCGCCTTCGAGACCAAGGGAGACATATTCGTCCTAACAGCATCCGGGACCGGAGGAGTCGAATGCGCGATCAGGAACATTCTCTCCAATGGGGACAAGGTTGCTGTTCCTGTCAACGGAGTCTTCAGCGAGAGACTCAGAAACGCCGTCACCGCTTTTGGTGGAAAAGGCATCGAGATTCCCATCGAATGGGGTAAGGCGATCACTCCTTCGCAGGTTGAAGACCTCTTCAAGAGAGAGAAAGACATCAAAGCTTTCGCCGTTGTCTACAACGAGACTTCCACCGGCGCCACGACGAGGAACCTCAAAGAGATTGGAAAGATCTGCCACGATCACGGCGCACTGTTTATTGTGGACGCGATCTCAATCTTGGGCGGAGACGCCTTGCCAGTCGACGAATGGGGCGTGGACATTTGCATAGCAGGGAGCCAGAAGTGTTTGATGACTCCCCCAGGGTTGGTGATTCTCTCGGTCAATGACCGAGCTTGGAAGACTGTGGAGACCGCACGAAGGTCCTACTATTTCAATCTCCTCGAACATAGGAAATTCATCCAGAACTACGAGACTCCGTATACTCCAGCTGTGACACTGTTCTACGCGCTTGACGAGGCCCTATTGATGATCAAAGAGGAAGGATTGCAGGCTCGCTATGATCGTCACAACCTGTGTGCAAGATCGCTCTATGAAGGTCTCGAAGCGCTTAGTTTCGAAATCTATCCGCATAAGGAATTTAGATCGCAAACCGTCGTTGCCGCCAAGCATATGCCCGGGATTGACGACAAGAAGTTCAGAGACCTGCTCAGAGAACAATATCACGTTGTGGTCGCAGGTGGCATGGGCAAACTGAAAGGCGCGATGTTCAGAGTTGGAGTAATGGGGACAGTCTCCCGGTTCGAAATACTCACGACCATCGGAGCTATAGAATCAACACTCGTTGATCTGGGTCACGAGTTTGAATACGGTATTGGCTCAAGAGCAGCGCGCGACGTTTTCGGAACGCAGAGCTGATGGAAATCACAAGACCTACAATAGCAGTCTGACTAGCGCGTCACGTCAAAAAGTTAAATCAGACCCGTTGAATGTTGGAGCCGTCGGGGTACATCCAGTGCCGATCAAAAACGGAGATTTCGTCCTGCTCAACTACACGCTGAAAGTGAAAGAAAGCGGCGACGTAGTAGATACCACGATAGAATCAGTTGCCAAAGAGAAAGGAATCCACCACGAGCATGGAGAAGGTGCTGAGGGTACAGAGACCCATAGATACGAGCCTTTCTTCGTGGTTGTAGGGGAAGGATGGGTTCCAAAGGGTCTCGATGAGGGACTCTTAGGTCTCGAGGCCGGACAGTCTTCAGCAGTTGAGGTCCCTCCTGACAAGGGATTCGGGACAAGAGACCCATCCAAAGTGAGACTCGTCCCGTTGAGAAGGCTCAGAAACGAAGGAATCACTCCAGTGCCAGGCATTCAAGTGACCTTGGACGGCAAGGTCGGACTGATTCGTTCTGTGGGCGCAGGCAGGGTACAAATGGACTACAACCACCCATTGGCAGGTCGAACACTTGTCTACGAAGTGTCGGTTCAAAGCGTCGTCGAAGCTTCGGAGGACAAGATCCGAAACCTGATACACAAGCGTCTGCCTATAGTGGATCAGGCGAAGTTTGGGCTCCAGTCAGTTGCGAAAGACCTCACAATAGAAGTGCCGGAAGAAGCGTTCTTCCTTGAGGATCTCCAGCTGGCAAAGAAGGCTATGTCGGCTGACATCGAGAAGTTCTTTCCGGACATCTCCAAGATTTCGTTCCTTGAAACGTACAAGAGGCCCGCAGCACCGAAAATCGAAGAGACAAAGACAGCAGAGGAAGCCGAGAAGAATAAAGCATAGAATGGGGTCCTAGGCGCTCCGGAAACATTTTTAAGGGTTCCAGCGTCTCATAGGTCCACGCGTTCTTACCAAGCGCGGTTCTCACGTCCTCCCAGGGAAACTCTGAGAGAGCAAGTGAACAAGATGTACAATCAACCAACAGACAAAATATCGAAGTATGTGCTGAAAGGAACCACTACCGTAGGCGTCGTTTGTCGCGACGGAGTAGTTCTTGGCACTGACACCCGCGCGACGATGGGATATTTCGTCGCACACAAGCATGCCAAGAAGGTCTACCAGATTGATGACCACCTCGCAATGACCATAGCCGGTGGAGTTGCTGACGCTCAGAATGTTGTCGAGATCGTAAAAGCAAATTCGAAACTGTACAAGTACGAGAAAGGCGTCATCATGCCTGTGAGCGCAGCCGCGAGCCTGACATCGAATCTCCTCTTCGCTAATAGATACTACCCGTTGATCATTCAGGCCTTGCTGGGAGGAGTTGATACTTCCGGACCTCACATATTTGCCCTTGATCCACTGGGCAGCGTGACAGAGGAGAAATGCGTCTCGACAGGGTCAGGTTCCCCGGTCGCATACGGCGTCCTCGAGAACGACTACAAGGATGGAATAACCGTGAAAGACGCGATTCCAGTCGTCGTGAAGGCCGTGAACTCCGCCATGAAGAGAGACTCAGCGAGCGGAGACAGCTTTGACGTGGCCCTCGTCACAAGTAAAGGATACGAGGAATTGAGTGAGGACGAGAAGAAGAAAATCCTTTCCGCCCTAAGCTAGACAATATCACATTCCTTTCCTGTCATTCAAGGTGTCCTCAATGGCTAGACCCATCGATGATTCCCACGCAAGGATACGTGAGACCATACTCTCCAATATGCCGAAAGAAGCCGAGATCACAAGGATCGAGTTTGAGGGCCCACGACTGGCGATCTACGTCAAGAATGTCGTTCTCCTTCTTGAACAGAGCTATGTGGTAACAGACATCGTCAATCTGCTCCACAAACGCGTCGTGATACGCTCAGACCCTTCCATCAGAGTAACCGAGGCCGAAGCTGAGAAACTGATCAAATCTGCGATTCCGCAAGATGCAGAGATCACGAACATCACCTTTGACCCGTCATTGGGAGAAGTGACTATCGAAGCAAAGAAGCCTGGGCTCGCGATTGGGAAAGATGGTTCGACACTTCAAGAAGTCATCAAGACAACGAGTTGGCGGCCCAGAGTGCTCAGAGCACCGCCAATGCCATCAAAGATAGTCACCAGCACAAGACACATTCTTCATTCAGAAAGTGAGGCAAGGAATCGGATACTGCGAGATGTGGGAGAGCGCATCTTCAGACCAAGGATTGGAACTGGAGATGGCGTCTTCATTACTCCACTCGGAGCATTCCACGAAGTGGGCCGTTCCGCCTTGCTCGTCCAAACGAGTGAGAGCAGCGTCCTATTGGACTTGGGAATAAATCCTGGTTCGAATGATCCGGTTCATGCCTATCCCAAGATTGGCGCAAGTGAGTTCGACATTGACAGACTCGATGCTGTGATAATCTCACATGCTCATCTCGACCACTGTGGTTTCGTTCCATTCCTCTACAAGTACGGTTACGACGGACCCGTCTACTGCTCTGAACCCACTGGAATTCTCATGACACTCCTGCAATTGGACTACCTTGACGTGTACAATAGAGAAGGTGCACATGCACCATACGATCAGAAAGATGTCCGCGAAACAGTAATGCACACAATCCCACTGAAGTATGGCGTAGTCACCGACGTGGCACCCGACGTCAAATTAACCCTTCACAACGCAGGCCACATACTTGGTTCCTCAATCATCCACTTGCACATTGGTGAAGGATACCACAACATCGTCTACACCGGCGACTTCAAGTTCGGCCGGACGATGCTACTGGAGCCTGCATCATGCGTTTTTCCACGAGCGGAAACGCTCGTCATAGAGAGCACCTACGGTGGACAAGAAGATGTCATGCCCGAGAGAACAAGTGTAGAAGGCAAACTCGCAAGCATCGTGAATGAAGCAGCTGAGAAAGGCGGCAAGGTCTTGATCCCGGTCCCAGCAGTAGGACGCTCTCAAGAAGTCATGCTTGTCCTCGACAGCTACATGAAGAACGGACTCATCAAAGAGATGCCAATCTACCTCGAAGGAATGATCTTGGAGGCTACCGCGATTCACACGGCCTTTCCGGAGTATTTGGTCAGGGAACTGCGTGACCAGATGCTCCACAAAGACATCAATCCGTTTCAATCGGACTACTTCTCGGTTGTCAGTCATCCAAGCGATCGAGAACAGATAGTCGCCGGGCAGCCGGCAATAATCATGGCCACTTCGGGTATGCTCGAAGGTGGACCTGCGATAGACTACTTCAAGCAAATGGCCTCAGATCCCAAGAACGTTCTCCTATTCGTCAGCTACCAGATTGAAGGAACACTCGGCAGCCGACTGAAGAACGGAGTCAAAGAAGTCTCGATGATGGGGAGAAACGGGAAGATCGAGGCGATCAAGGTGGACCTGAAGATAGAGAGTGTAGAAGGATTCTCAGGCCATTCGGACAGGAATCAGCTGCTCGCCTTCCTTCGAAGAATCTCACCGAAACCTTCCAAAGTCGTCGTTGGACACGGTGAGCGACACAAAGTGGATAGCTTCGCTCATGCTGTCTCTCGAACATTCAAGGTCAGAACCATCGCGCCTGACCTACTTGAGACGATCAAACTCAAGTAGAATGAATCGCCCGAGTTCTGCCTTAGCTGCTGTGCTCTGTGGCTGTCTGAGGGGCGTTTGCCTGACCTTTTACTCTCCAAATCCTGATTCCAGGCGGAGTCAGCACAACTCGTTCTTCTCCAAGCCTTGCGATGTCTCCACCCTCGCGTTTGACATAGTTCGAGAGCTGATTGATAGCGATCTTAGTCTCTTCGACGCTCCTCTTCGCGATGGGTGTGATCTTGACTATCAATACGTTGCCAGCGGATAGGGCACGCTCGATCAAGTCAAGATCCTTCAAGTGACTCAGGGGCATAGCCCGAACATATGGAGAGTCGACAGCGCAATCTGTTCCCCGCTTGATCATTGAGGACACCGGCAAGATGTGAGCTCGGGTACTAGCGTCCAGAGCGCAAGTTTAAACCTTCAGGCATTGGCACCATTTGTAGCAGGAACGTGTGCAACCTCGCGTACAAGTGAAGCGGCCAGAACGGGGAAAATCTACTAGAATTTGACATAATGTGCACTATCTCGAACTCTTCAACGCCTGCCAGAACTGATCCCCGACGTAGTGCACGTTCTTCGCGGCCTTGCCCTTCGACATCGTGCGCATTGACTCTGACGAAACTTCTGCAACACAAATGCCAATCGATTTGCCGAATCTGATGTCCTTCACCAGGAGAACGTCACCTTTCCCAAATTCACCATGCATCTCTTTGATGCCAGGCCTCATGATGTCGGCTCCGCTGCAAACGTGCGGGATCGCTCCCATGTCCACCACAATCGACGGGAGACTCCTCAGCAATTCGTCGTTAGCTAGACTGGGAAAGAGCCCGTTCTCGGTAGAAATAGCGAAGGGCCTACCGCCCAACAGGAACAGCTTTCCACCATCGACAAGGACTTCTTCGACCATTTGCTTGCCTTGAATGTCATCCACAAATCCTGGAAACTTGTGCTTGAAATCGTGAAGCAGTAGTTTCGCCTCACTCGACTTCAGGGTTGTTCTCTTCGAGGTCATCGTCTCCTGTCGTTACACGTTGTTGTGTCCGATATGGAGTTCGCAAGAATTCAGCGTTTGGAAGTAGATTGAAGACCCTAACCCTTAAATTGTGTGGGTTCATGCTTAGACTTCGATTCCAGCCGGAGACACCAATACAATGTCTTCTGATGTCGCCTCAAAGATCTTCGAGGATAGCCTAGGCAAGGTTGTGCTAGTAGAACTGAAAGGCGGTCGTACGGTTAGAGGAAGACTCTACAGTTACGATCAACACATGAACTTGGTGCTGGAAGATGCTGACGACATCACAAACCCTGACAACGCAAAGAAGATTGGCACGATCATTGTGAGAGGAGACAATGTCGTGCTCGTAAGTCCACCGCCAAGCCGCTAAGGTTGACATAAATACCTGTCCTCTTTTGCTCATCCAGGTGAAACGCATTGGGAAAGGGCACACCCTCCTTTGGGCTTCGGGGCCGATCAAAGACTCACATCAAATGCCGCAGGTGCGGACGCCATGCGTATCATATTAGAAAGAAGAGATGCGCGGCTTGTGGTTTCGGTGCGTCAGCCAAGATTCGACGCTATTCCTGGATGAACAAGAATGTGAACCGAGTAAGACTTGTCTAGAGAGAACAGGCGAACGCCTGCACCTCTCATTCTCGTAGTTCTCGAAGAATCTTTATGTTGCCTGATCCCATTCACCGCACGCATGGGCCGGTCGTCTAGTCTGGTTAGGATACCTGCCTGACAGACACATCCAGGAAACGCAGGTGGTCGAGAGTTCAAATCTCTCCCGGCCCACCACTGGTGCTTGCTTTGCTACGATACGGGCTTCTTGTGCGAAATTCGTAGTCGCAGCAACGCTATTGAGACGATCGAAACGAGTGCGATAGCCGCAAACGCGAAGACTGTGCGCAAATCAAATCCAGTAGCAAGCGTCCCGACGTTGAACTCTTCTGTCTGCGAGTGGGTAGGGAGCATCACGTCGTTGCCCTTCCAGATGGCTCTGACTTGCCATCGGCCTCGAGTGTCTGGTGAGAATGTGCCGTTGTAGAATCCTCCCGGGTATGGTCCGCCAATCGGAGTCACGCGCAGATCCATCGTGACTGAGGTGTTATCTGGGCGTGTGAAGATCACGGCGACTTGATCCTGGATACACGGTATGCATGCGAAAAGGAGACCATTGAAAACGACCTTTTGTCCAAGCTCGATGTCGTGACTTGAGACGTACAAGGAGAGCGCTGGCTGTACAACTATCGTGAATGATGCCAGGGCGGATGTGTTTTCATATCCTGTCTGGCTCGGGAAGGACGCGTTCACAAACCACGTTCCGATCCTCAACAGGGAAGTCGTGTTAAACCTGTCCTCGAAGAGGCCGCCAGGGTTGGAAGTGAATATCGTCACTTCACGAGTGAAGTAGCTATCCTCAGACCGGTGGTACTGGAGATGAACCTTGACCAAGGGTATAGGACGATTGTCGAGGGTCGTTGAAAGACGACCGGAGACGACCATGATATCGCCGCGCAGAACCAATTGGCTGAGTGAGAGTTCTATCTCGGCGCCTTGTGGACCGGCATGAGCCGGGACATATGCTTGGGAGTACGCAAGCATGCAGACAATGAAGATCAGAAACAGTATCTCGCTCCGTGCTCTTGAGTTCCTAGCCAAGTTAGTAGACATGTGAACTCCACTCATACTGCCTAAGGAAACTCCAGCTGAGTCTTAAGTCTGGCCAAAAGCGTAGAACCTGAGTCAAACACGGATAGCTCCCACATTCTGATCGTCTTATGGCTCTCTGGTCCGGCAACGCGCGATTGCCGCCAGCTAATAAGAATTTCCAGCGTTTCAGTCGGAGGCTACGAGAAGTGTTGGACAGGAATGCCGCAAGGCTCTTTAGCATATCTTGCTACTCGGCAGGTTATGCGAACTAATGCAGCAAACCCAGAAGACTACGCGGTCGTGGCGGAGGGTGTTACGAAGCAGTTCGGTACACTCTTGGCAAACAACAATGTGGACTTCAAGCTCAAATGGGGAGAAGTGCATGCCCTTCTAGGAGAGAACGGGGCGGGCAAGACAACCCTGTGCAACGTGCTCTATGGCCTCATGCGTCCCGACTGCGGAAGGATCTTGGTCAATGGGAAGGAGGTTCACTTTCATTCCCCGCGTGATGCCATGAACGTCGGAATTGCGATGGTTCATCAGGAATTCATGTTAATACCCACGATGACGGTCATCGAAAACATCTCGATCATGCTGAACGAGGGATGGAAGAAACCACTCATTGATCGCGCTGGTCTAGAGAAACAGATCCTAGATGTCGCGAAACAACATGGCCTTGCTGTTGACCCTAATGCAACGATTCGCGACCTATCTGCTGGCCAAAGACAGTGCGTGGAGATCGTCAAGGCCCTGTTCAAAGGCGCCACTATACTTATTCTTGATGAACCCACATCGGTACTCACACCGCTGGAGACCCATGACCTCTTCTCTGCTCTACGCCAGATGGCAGCTTCAGGCAAGTCCATCATCTTCGTCTCGCACAAGATTGATGAGATCTTGGCAGTGACCGACAACGTGACTGTTCTGAGACAGGGCATGGTCGTTGCAACCGAAGCCACTAAGAATGTGAGCAGAGCTGACCTGGCCAGGATGATTATAGGCCGCGACGTTCTCCTTCGAGTGGACAGACTGGCATCTCAGGTCACAGAAACATACCTTGACCTTCAAGCCGTATCTGCGGTCAACACAATGGGATTCCCGGTTCTTGACAGAGTCTCAATCTCGGTCAAGGGCGGAGAGATCCTGGGCATCGCAGGTATTGCTGGAAATGGGCAGAGAGAGCTAGTCGAAGTGGCAACTGGCATTCGCAAGCCGACAACTGGCAAAGTCTTGGCGATGGGCAAGGATGTCACTGGTTGGCACCCTGATGATATTAGAAAGCTTGGTGTGGCTCATATTCCGGAGGATCAGAAAGCGGGATTGGTATTCGACTTCTTGCTGGCGGATAACCTGATCATAGAGCCACATGTAGCGCGAATGTTCACGAAGGGAGGCTTGCTTGATTTGAAGTCCATCCGGAACGAGTTGACGAAGCTCATGTCAGAGTACGATGTGAGAGCTCAGTCACCGCAAGTACAGGCTTGGACCCTTTCAGGTGGCAACAAACAGAAGTTCCTACTGTCGAGGGAGCTGTTCTGGGAGCCGAAGGTCATCATAGCCCACAATCCTACGAAAGGCTTGGATGTGGCTGCAACCGAATATACAAGAAGACTCTTGATGAAACAGAAGAAGAAAGGTAAGGCTGTTCTCTTGATCTCAAGCGAACTCGATGAACTCTTAGACATGAGCGACAGGATCGCGGTAATATGCAACGGCCAGATTTCAGACACGTTCCCCATTGAGAAAGCAAAAGTGCAAGAAATAGCGACTCTCATGACGCAGAGTAGGTCGCATTCGTCCTAGGACCGGAGCCTGCGTCTATCCGCCTTTCTTGTACGGTTCCATCAGAGCAGCGGGAGCCTCTGCACGCCTACCTAGGATCGGGATCAAGGCAATGATGGTAATGTAGGGAATCATGTTCAGGAAGAAGTACTTGATCGGGACTCCTATGGCTTGCACGCCAAGCTGCAGAGAATCTACGAAGCTGAAGATTATCAACGGCAGGAAGATACGGTAGGGCTTCCATTTGCCAAAGTAGATCATCGCAAGTGCGATGAAGCCCTTGCCAAACGTTACATTCAAAATGAAGGTACTTAGCAGTGATATCGTGAAGTACGCACCCCCTACCCCGGCAAACGCAGCGCCGATAAGCACCGCGAGATATCTGATCTTGTAGACGTCAACTCCCATTGTCTCTGCTGCTCTAGGGTTCTCGCCCACAGCTGTGATTTTCATGCCCAAATTCGTCTTGCTCAGGAAGAAGGCCACAACGGGAATGAGTGCAATAGAGATGTAGACAAGTGGGTTTTGGTCAAAGAATATCCTGCCAATCACCGGAATTGATGTAAGAACCGGGATGTTCATGTCGCCAATTATTGGCACAGTGGGTGTTGTGCCAACGGCAAAGAAGGCCCGATAGAGTGTATCCGAGAGGCCTAGGCCGAAGAGCCAGAGTCCGAGTCCAATGACAACCTGGTTAACGCGCAGATTGACCGCGAAAAACGAAAAAACCAATCCCAGGATAAGAGAGACCCCTATCGCGCCAAGTATTCCCAACCACGGGTTTCCAGTCATGTAAGTCACATCAAAGGCTGTGAAAGCCGCCATGAGCATTATCCCCTCGACACCGAGGTTTAGCACCCCAGACTTCTCTGCGACCAACTCGCCCAAGCTGGCAAAGAGGATCGCCGGTACGAGTTTCAGAGTCTGATACAGAATCGCTTCCACGAATAGAACATCGACCATGGTTGTGTCACTTTTTCCTAATCGTCATGAGATACTGGCCGGCTGCTAGACTGAAGAGGATGATGCCTTCTATCGTGTACACGAGCGCAAAAGGCACTCCTGCTGCGCTCTGCATTGCCTCTGCGCCAACGACGAAGTAACTGATCACCACAGCTGCTATCGTGGTGCCTATCACAGAGGCCCCACCTAACATTGCAACTATTATCGCAATGAACCCATAACCCGACGGATATCCCGGGTCGAGAGTGAAAATCACTCCGCTCACATGCACTGCTCCTGCAAGTCCCGCCATCGCGCCACTGAGGAGCAATGTGAGCATGATGATTCTTGGGATCCTAATCCCCGCGTATCTCGCGGCCTGCAGGTTTCTACCCACAGTTCTCACTTGAAGCCCAAAGGACGTTCTTTCAGTGAGTAGGTAGAAAACTACAACCAAACCGGCGGCGATCACGATTCCAAGCCCAAGTCTTGTCTGAGGGAGGATCTTGGGGATTCGCAACTCTGGAGGCAGTATGTCAGATATCAGATATCCAAACGATGCTTTTCCACGAATTGGTCCATCCAGAGCGTAAAGCAGGAAGTTGGATGCAATGAGATTCAGCAATAGCGTGACTATGATCTCGTTCGCTCCAAATCTTGCCTTGAGAACCGCGGGAACAACCATCCAAATGAGGCCGCCTGCTGCCCCAGCCAGCATCATAAGCACGATTCTCAGTAGCGGTGGAACCGAGGTCAAGTAGAACGCAGCTGCTATTGCCATTACGCTTCCAACAATGTACTGTCCTTCTGCGCCCACGTTCCAAAGCCCTGCTCTCAGTCCAAGGGCTATTCCCAAACCCATTATGAGAAGAACGGTAACTCGGACGAATATCTCGGCAAAACCATACGTACTTGATATCGGACTCAACAAAAGGGAGATTGTGGCGAGTCTCAGGTTTCCGCCGATCACGGCGATTAGACCTAGGCCCGCCAATATGCCTACGGCTAAGGCGAGGGCGTTGAAGCCCACGCCACGCAGTCTAGCTAGACTTTGCACTCTGGTTTGTCCGGGTTGTCGAAGCAAGCGATGTCGAGTGTGAATGGCATTGACACGCCATTTCGTAGGTTGTACTCCTCCTGCAGTAGCCAAGTTTGCAGATCTGCGGACACAGCACTGCCGAATGCGCCTAGAGAGACTATGCCAGAGAAGACGTCTGCTTGTAGCCACTTGTTCTTGTAGTCCCCTCGGACGTAGTCAAACATCGCTGTTAGGTAGCATATGTCCCAACGCACGACAATATTCTGAGCGATGTGAGCTGGGTCCAAGTGAGCCGCATCAGCGTAGACTCCTGTCATCTGGACGTTCTTCTCTTTGGCTGCTTGCCTGACACCAACGTCAACTCCGTCTCCACTGCTGAAGAGGAAATCAACGCCTTGGTCGACCATCTGTTCTGCTGATTTCTTGGCTCCGGCGACGTCAGCCCACGAGAATGGCATCCATGTCTCGAGGAACGTGACCTTCGGGTTGACTTGCTTTGCTCCTCTCTTGAAGGCCTCGTGTGCACCCCATATGGATGGCACTCTGCCTCCACCGATCAAGCCAAGCTTGTTGCTCTGCGTCATCTTTCCTGCAAGAAGGCCCATTAGGTATCCGCCGTCGGCCATGTACCACCAGACATCGTACACGTTCTCTGCTCCTTTGAAGCAGTCAACGCATACGAACAGTGTCTTGGGGAACTGTGGGGCAATCTTGAGGAACATGTCCTGGTACTGTATGCCTTGCCCGATGATTATGTTGAATCCCTTTGATGCCCAGTCAGTAGCGACTGGCTCTGCCTTGGTTCCGTCGAAGAGATTCTCTGCTGTGGAAAGTTCGAATCCGAACTGTTCCTTCAGCAGTTTGATCGAGTAGTCAGCTTGGTAGTTCCATGAGTAGTCCTCAGGTGTGATCGGCATTATCAGACCGACCTTCAGTTTCGAGAACGCAGTAGCCATTTCGGCTGTGACTGTTGTCGTTACTGTCGTGGTGACTTGTCCAGTTGGTGCTGGAGGCATCACCATTGGCGCAGCTCCGATGCCGATGACAAGTCCGATGATGAGTGTTACGATCATTCCGACCGCTGCTGTTGTTTGATTCATTTTTCATCGACATTGGAAGGCGCCCTGATTGCATTAAAAGCTTTGCTAGCTCGCCAACTTCACTAGAGACTCTGATGCTCGTCCAACGGAACCGTCGCGTTTGGGCCAGAGTTGCGAGAGACTTCTCCTTCTGCTTTGAGAACCCGAAACATAACCGGAGCTGTCTCAGAACTGAGGGAATTGAGACAGACTCGTTCCTACGTCGTGATGTCTGCACGCATTGCTCTATGAAGTATTGACAGAATTGACGTGGCGGTTGATGGTATGATCTCTATCTATGCTTTTCTGAGGAAGCTGTTGATCTCTTCTGCGATCTTCTCCAGTTTGAACCCAGGCATGTCGAAGCCCGCGCCAATCATGCGAGGCGCTTTGGTCCCAGTTTCCTTGATCATTGAGATCAGTTCTTCCATGAAGATGCCCGGCTTCTTTGTCAGCGGATAGTTCGTCATTTCCTCTTCTGGGATCTTTGGTGGACCGCCCCAGTTCTTGCTCGTTCCCGACCATCTCACTCCACAAGATGGGCTGCCGTCTAGGCCGATGATAACCACTTTGTATCCTTCCTTTTGGTACTCCACTATCTGCGACACAATGGGTTCGAGTATTCTTCTGCAGTGGTTTCGGAAGCCTGGTGTGTCGTATTGCTCTCTTACGTACCACCATCTCCTCGTCCCGGAAAAGGTTGTCTCGGGACAAGGAAGTTGGACTACTCCAAAGTCGTTGGCATGCAGAATGTCGATCAGCGGCTTTATCATGTCTGGGAAGAAGGCGAAACCATTCACCTTTGCGTTCTGATTAAGCAGACAGTGAGCGACTATCGCGACCTTCTTTGACCTTTTGTCCTCTATTAGAACCAATGTGGATCACCGCGTGATAGGTTAGCCTTGATTTGTATCTAACGGTCAACTAGTCGAGTCGAAAGCCTAACGAAGATGTGCAACGTCAGCTGCATACAATGGGATTACGGCACCGCTATTCAGACGTGCCATGAGTTGTCCGTCATCTCCGAGATCCAGAGCCTCGCAAATGAACCGTCCTTCAGTTGTTGTGACTCGCACTTTCCTTCCGAGCGTGGAGCAGAGTCGTCTTGCTTCCTCTAGGAGTTCAGCCGTGTGTCCGGATTCGAATCTGCGATATGAATGGTCCATCTCTTCGATGATCCTTCTCGTCAACAGGTTCCTGTCGATGTCTCGGCCAAGCTCACGGCTGAGAGAGGTTGAGGTTCTTCGAATTGTTCCTGGAAACCGCATGGTGTTGATGTTCGCGTTGACGCCAATTCCGACGATTAGACGGCGCAGTTTGTTGCCTTCGTAAGTTGCTTCAGCTAGCATACCTGCGACTTTGCGGGATCTGATCATCAGATCGTTTGGCCATTTGATGAGGGACGAGATCTTGGTCACACTGTAGACTGCTCTGGTCACTGCTGCCGCAAAGGCGAGTGTGAGGATTTGATGCGATCTGGGCCAACTTGGCCTCAGCAACACTGACATCCATATCCCGCCCGTAGGGGAGAACCAGCTTCTGGACAGTCTCCCCCTTCCTGTCCGTTGGGTCTCGGCCAACAATACAGCTCCGTCTTCTGCCTCGTCTTCGAGTCTCTTCAACTCGTCTTGAGTTGAGCTCACGTGAAGCCTCCACTCGATTCTCCGCCCAATCCTTTCTGTAGTCAGATCTGCCGTTAGTTGCTGTGCACCAATGGGCCGAAACGATAGGCGTTCCACTATGCCTGCTCGGGATAGGCGCAGTGGGTATCCGAGTTTCTTGAGCTCATCCAATGCTCTCTTGGCTTGGTCAGGTGTGGCTCGGGTGAGAGAGGCTAGCCCGCTTAGTGGGACCTTGCGTTCATTTCCGAGAAAGATGACGTCAGCAACCGCTGATTCCAACTCTGAATGTGGGCTCAAGGTCGACTAGCTGCGCCACCCATACTACTTGAAAGCACTGCATTTGGGCAGTATATTCGGCTTGAGCTACGCAATCGACCGGACCCATACTGAGTCTCTCAGATTCGGATTGTGGGGTCAGAGAACAAGTCACGAGGACATTCGAAGACTTTCGAGCTGAGTTCCAATCCTATCGAGCGAAGCCTGACCCTTTCTGGTAGAAGTCCGAGAAAGCCTCGAGTGGAGTACAGATAATCATTCGCGGGAGGGTCGAGACGCTACGTGTCCAGCGGGGGCTTGCTGGATTCTGCGAATTCATGACTCACAGATCCGCATTCCCTGACATGGACGGATGGAAGGACCCAGACGACAGTGCGATGCTGGATACAAGGTGATTGATGGAGGTCCTTCCGCGTCCACAGGGAAGACTTGACGTCCGACTCAGTTTTGTATGAGAGCTTCAGCTACGCACTCGAATTGCTTCCTCAAGTCGTGTTGCGATGAGCTGCTGGAGGAGTTTCTTGGTCTTGCTCGGAAGTTCGTATTGTGGCTCGAGACTTGGGGACCAAGAGCTGGGAGACAGTCGCTGGATTACTCCATCTTCCTCAAGTTGTCTAAGGTGCCTGCATGGGTTCTCACAGGTGTCGTCTGTTCCGCATTTTTGACATATGTATCCTACAGGGGCAGCATTCTTGGCCTCATCGAGAGCCAACATTATCCTGATTTTCTTTTCTTCGATTGTTGACATGCATTGTTCACCTCCCACTCATTGGATGCCGCATTATGACATGGCCTCCGCGACTCGTTCCATCGCGATGTCCATTGCGACTATCCTAGGAATTGTCCCCGTGTCGAGGGAGCGGTCGAGTACGATCTTCGTGTTCTCTCGTATCTTGGAGTTGATCAGAGCGAAAGCTTCGTCCGCAGTCTTGCTCTTGTATTCAGCATATGAGCCGATTACGCCGCCAGCATTCACCAGAAGATCAGGCAGAACTAGAACGCCCTTTCTATGGAGAATCCTCTCAGCGTCTGGAGCTGTGGGGTTGTTGGCGGCTTCCACGATCGCTTTTGCTTTGAGACGGGGCACCGTTTCCATTGTTATGACGTTGCCTACAGCTGCCGGAACGAAAATGTCACAGTCCACGTCAAAAATGTCGTTACAGTGTATCTTCTTTGCATCCTTGCAGCTACCCACTGATTGCGCTTCGCTCTTTGCGTAAGCGAACTTCGAGACCTTGGCAAAGTCTAACCCATTCTCGTCGTATATCCCCGACCAATAATCGCATATTGCTACGACGCGCGCGCCTTTTGCACACAGAAACCTTGCAAGCTCAGACCCGACGTTCCCGAATCCTTGAATGGCAATCCTCACATCATGTAGGGATTTTGGAATTGGCACTTGACCTTGTATCCGCTCAAGCATAGCCTCGATGGCCACTTCGACACCGAATCCCGTTGTGCCCGTCTCATGCGGGATGCCTCCAAGATGCTCAGGCTTCCCTGTTGCTGCCCTCAGATCGCCCACTTCGTTGACGAAAGCCTCGATTTCCTTTTCGCCAACATTCATGTCAGGCGCGCTTATCCAACGACTTGGTACATATGGCGCGATTGACCTTGCGAAGGATTTGACGAGCGCTATTCTGTCGCTCTTGAACGGATCTGCTCGTATCCCTGCCTTCGCACCACCGAATGGAAGATCCGCAAGTGCACATTTCCAAGTCATCGTCCTAGCCAGCCCGAAGACCTGACGCGCATTCACGTCTGGGGCGATTCTCATGCCGCCTTTGCCAGAACCCCTGGCCGTGTTGTCAACGACTAGTACACCTCTTACGCCAGTCTTTGGATCATAGGTGTGAACCACTACCTCAGGTCCCCACCGATCCGGAAAACTCGCCGTGTCAACCTGCCCGAGGAGTTCTCTGACCTTGTGTTCAGCGACCTCTTGAAGGATTACCTTGGATCTGCTCATTGCATGTTCCTCATCCTCTCAGCTATGCCCGGAGTGGCATAAACCCCAATTACATCCGATCGCACAGAAATGTACAGAATGCTCATTCACGAGGCCCCCAAGTGATCTCATTGAGACATGAGTCGGCTCCGCGGTGCCAACATTATCTTTATCTCTATGGCACAGAATGTCAGATAATGTGCGTACAGGTGGTGCTTTGTGCAAACTGTGCCCCGCTTTGCGGCGCAACTCTCATCGGATATGCTAAACGACGAGACGAATCTACTCCTACTTAGGAGCCTGGTATCGGGCGAGTGCGTAAGCGTCAACCTCAGCGCACTGTCGAACACTCTGAAAAGGCATCGCAACACAGTGAGGAACGAGCTACATGGACTGATTCAGCAGAAGATAATCAATGCGCCGGTCTGCCCCTTCGTGGGATTGTATAGAGAATATCCTTTGCTAGTCATCGTCCGCGCTGATCTGCCTGATGAGAAACGCGTGCGCGCTTGGGTTGCTGAGGACAGGCACATATTCGCAGCCTATTGGTCAAGGCGCGAAGAATACAACATGCTACTATTCATGTATCACAAGGATGTTCTAGCGTACCAGCTGTGGAGAGAATCACTCACCGAGGAGCACAAGATACCTCCTAGAGAGACAAGAATACCTTCCCACTCGTCGTACGTCTCTAACCAGTTGATGCTGAAGTATGATCCCAGCGCCGCGATAGGTCTTATGGAAGCTGAGTTGAACCGAACCGGGAAACTCGAAATTAACGGGGTGGTATTGAGGGAACTGCAATTCCGCATTCTCAAGCACCTCGTATCGGGTGACGTTTTCAAGCTGAATGAGAATTTCCTGAGTCGAGAACTCAAGATCCATAGAAAGACCGTGATGAAGCATGTTGGTCAGCTCATGAGGAACGGATGGATACTGCAACCGGTCTGCAGGTTTCCAGACTTGCTTTGTCCTCCAAATTATCTTATGGCCTACTCATTGGTTGAGGTGAGGAAGTCAAAGGAGAGAGTCACTGCTGCGTTTCAAAATGACCCACACGTCTCGACGGCACTCAGAATAAGCGTTGGCGGGTACAACCTTCTACTATTCAGCGCTCATCCGGATATCTCAGAGCATATGGAATGGGAACAGTCCCTGAGCAAACGATTCCCAGGGTGTATCGGACGTGTGGACGTGACCTACCTCTCTCCAAGAACGAAGATACTGATCGACCAGCAGAAGGTCTCGCTTGGCATCATACAGGAACGACTTGCACGAGTTACAGGAAAGAAACTGAGAGGAGCCGCCGTCTAGACTTGGCTGATTGTACCGGCTGAGAATGCCCAGAATAGATTCTCATTTCTGCTAGCCCCGAGTTATCGAGAGACCGAGGGACTGGTCCTTGGTCATGCACACCGAGCTCGAGATATCCTCGATGAGCCTTCACAAGAGATTCTGCAGGAGCATGTTATGTGGCCAACTCAACTGAGGCGAAGATGATCCGCACTTCTATCATGCAAACCGGTTGTTGCGCACAATTCGGGACAAAGCCTATAATGAAAGGGCGGGTCACATAGCGCGGTGGGCTTACTGTGAGCGAAGATATTGAGTCCATACTTGGAGTGGACTGGGACGTTCCTAAGAAGCCGTATCCTGCCAAGACCGTTCTTCTTCCGACTGGAGAACGCATGGTTATTCGCGAAGCTGCGCGAGAGGAAGCCCCGAAGATCCTGCAAGCGATCACACCTCTCTTGACTGTATCAAGGGACTTCTACGATATCGTCGCAGCAAGGCAATACGCTGAACTGCTGGGCTGGTATAGACGCAGAGTCAGAAACGAGTTCTGCCTAGTCGGGATCGTCGACGGAAAATTGGCAGGGATCGTCAACAGCCGCGCCTATGATCAGAAGACCCACATCAGCTATCACACGATAGCTTTGAAACGAGGTGCAAGAGTTGGAGCTCACTTGTTTGCGGCCAAACACGAGCATTCGATGGAGACTCTGGGAGCCGAAGAGATCCTTGTCACCGCAGAGAGCCCGATTGGTTTCCGCCGCTGGATCGTGGAGTGGGGACTTCAGGTCAAACCTGGAGTACAGCATGAGCTGGGTGGAGTAAAGACCTGGGTGATAACTAGAGACATCTACAACAAAGTCAGGCCTCGACTTGTAATGGGATCTAGACCTGTTCCTGAAGACTTGCTGAAGCGTTCGGCCACGCTCGAGATTGCACCTTTGGATTGGGTATCCAAAGAGTGACGAGGGGATCAAACTCGCGAGACGTCTCTGTCGTAGGCTGTGGAATGACGAAGTTTGGCAGGCACGACGACAAGACCCTCATCGACCTTATGGTCGAATCGAGCCTCAGAGCTCTTGAGGATGCCGGCGCAAGCGAGAAGAACGTAGACGCAGTCTACGCGGCCAGTATGCTGGCTGGTGAGCTGAACAACCGAGTTGCGATCGGTAGCGCCCTAGTTGATCAGCTGGCGCTGATTCCTGCAGCGGCAGACCGAGTCGAAAACGGGCCCGCATCAGGAGGCTCTGCCATCAAGAACGCCTACTGCGGGATCGCTTGCGGAATGTATGACACGATTCTCGTCACAGGAGGCGAGAAGATGCGGCATGTGCCTGGTGAAACAATAACGGACTACATAGCCACGATGACAAACATCGAGGCTGAGTACGTTCACGGTGTCACACTTCCGTCCTTGGCAGGCATGCTCACAAGGCTCTACATGGAACGGTATGGCTTGACCGAAGAGGATTTGGCACGCGTCGCAGTAAAGAATCATCTCAACGGTTCAAAGAATCCATACGCACACATCCAACAACCCATAGCACTAGAGGGAATCTATGGGTCACCCGAGGCCGAGGTCAACAATCCCATGATAGCAGACCCAATTCGCATGTACCACTGCTGCCCCGTCACCGATGGAGCAGCATCAGTCCTCCTATGCGCCACCGAGAAGGCAAAGGAGTTCACAGATACGCCAATCAGGATTGCGGGAATCGGTCAAGCAACCGACAAGATGGCAGTCCAAGACAGGAAAGACCCAGCAGTGCTGGAAGCACTAAGGGTCTCGGCTGCACAAGCCTTCAAGATGAGCAAAACAACACCCCAAGACATGAGCCTTGCAGAGCTGCACGACGCATTCACTATACTGGAGATAGTTGAGAGCGAAGATGCGGGTTTCTTCAAGAAAGGCGCCGGAAGCAAGGCGCTCCGCGACGGTGTAACTGCGCTCGAAGGAAGACTTCCGATCAACCCGTCGGGTGGACTGAAAGCCAGGGGGCACCCAGTGGGGGCTACTGGCGTAGCCCAGGTAGTGGAACTGACTTGGCAACTTAGAGGAGAAGCGGACAAGCGTCAAGTAAAGAATGCCGAACGAGGATTCTCCTGTAACCTCGGAGGCTTCGCCAACAACATACTGGCCTTTGTCTTGGAGAGATCCTAGATGAGTGAGAATAGACTCGTCGCGTACAAGTGCAAGAAATGCGGAGCGATTGTCTATCCGAAGCGATTCCTGTGCTCCTCATGCAGAGGGAGGGACTTCGAGGAATACCCTCTTGGCGGCGAAGGCAGGGTCTTGACATACACAAAGCTCTGGGCGATACCAGAGGGAATTGAACAGTTGCCATTGACGCTGGCAATAGTTGAGTTCGACGGCAAGGTCAGAGTCACTGGCCAAGTCCTGAGCGAAGAGGTAAAGATTGGGGATAGAGTGCGCCCGGTGTGGGGCCACATCCGCAAGATCAGAGGAAAAGAGATACAGGGATTTAGGTTCGAACGACTGCCCTGAGAAAGGAGTGCGTTTCTGAACCTCTAGCCAAACGCTCACGACGACCTGAGATCAGTCGTCTGTTGGGTCCCGTGCTGCGGATTTCAACGTGCTCCATTTGCGGAAGGTACTGCTACGCGGATCAGAAATGATGCCGACTCGTGAGCCTCATGATAACCTTCTCAGTCTGCCACCGACGGTTTTGGCAGCTTCAGCGAACACGAGACCCGAGATACCTGCCAGCATTGCGATTATCCAGTCTTCGATGGGCATTGGGTAAAGATCGAAGAGAAGAGCGAGCTGTGGCGTGTGAGCTATTAGAAGCAGCAACGCCAGCTCCCAAAGGACCGCAACGACGAGATACCTATTACTTGTGAATCCGAGTCGAAAGATCGTTTGCACTTGTGATCTGCAACTGAACGCAAAAGCCAACTCGAATAGGATTATTGAGACAAAGGCAATGGATCTCGCTTCGACGATGCCTTTGGGCAGTAGATTGTAGGTGAATACTGTTGTTATCACGATGGTTAGAAGGACAGAGATGCCAGCTATCCATGATTTGAGACCTGCGAATATGCTAAGGCTTGGATCCCTCGGACGCCTGCGCATCACATCCCGTCCAGGCGGGTCCATACCGAGAGCCAATGCGGGCAAACCATCTGTGGCTAGGTTCATGTATAGTATCTGGACAGGCAGAAGTGGAAGGGGATAGCCGAGCACAACTGCCAATAGCATTATCGCAATCTCACCGATGTTCGCCGAAAGCAGGAACACAAGGTATTTTCTTATGTTGTCGTAGATCCCTCGTCCTTCTTCCACTGCCGCAACGATCGAGGCGAAGTTGTCGTCCGCCAACACGACATCGGCGGCTTCTTTCGTAACATCGGTTCCGGTAATTCCCATGGCCACTCCGATATCTGCGGTCTTTAGGGCAGGCGCATCATTGACACCGTCGCCGGTCATCGCCACAATATGCCCTTTCTTCTTGAGGGCATTGACGATTCGCAGTTTGTGCTCGGGAGACACCCTTGCATAGACCGTAATGTCCTCGACCACTCGGTCGAACTGCTCTGATCCCAGAGCGTCAAGTTCGGCGCCTATCATGGTGTACGTCGTTGAACTTGACAGGCCGAGCTCCCTTGCTACAGCTTCAGCGGTCCCTTTGTGGTCGCCAGTAATCATGACAACCTTGATGCCTGCATCTCTGCATTTCTGGACGGCTTCTTTCACTTCCTCTCTTGGGGGATCAAACATTCCTACTAGACCCAAGAACGTCAAACCGCGCTCAGATCCGGCTTCATCCAAGGCGCCATTTGTCGAAGGCGCAGTCTTGTATGCGAGGGCTAGGACGCGTAGCGCGTCTCCCACCATCTGATCGCTTGCCTCGTGAATGCGACGAGTCATATCCTCGTCCAGGCTGACGGATTTGCCCTGGAAGTGTACGCTTGTGCATTTTGGGAGAACACTCTCGATTGCTCCTTTCATGCAGTATAGCAGTGGGCCGTCAGGAGTCTGGTGGACCGTTGTCATCCGTTTGCGCTCAGAAGTGAACGGAACCTCGAAGACTCTGGGGTTATCATTTCTCACCTTGTCTGCTCTTTCGCCTGCCTTTGCTGCGAGAACAAGCAACGCAACTTCAGTTGGATCGCCAATGGCTTGCGGCGGACTCGCATTAGCCAGCGAGGCATCGCTGCAGAGGATGCCGACCTTGCCGACTAGAGCGACATCGTCGTTTTGAGCAGGTACACCTTGTCTGAGTATTTCGCCTTGTGAATTGTACCCTGCGCCGGTGATCTCGTATAGATCCTTACTGACGAAGACCCGGCGAACGGTCATCTCACCCTTCGTCATCGTCCCAGTCTTGTCAGAACAGATGACCGTAGTTGAACCAAGTGTCTCTACTGCCGGCAATCGACGGACGATTGCGTTACGCTTAGCCATCCTCCTGACGCCAATAGCTAGCCCACCTGTAACAACTGCAGGCAATGCCTCCGGAACTGCCGCGACAGCCAGGCTGACTGCCCAGAGTAACATCTCAAGCAGTGGTTGGCCTCTAGCGAGCCCGAGCACCAGCACCAAGACCGCGACGGACACCATAAAGATTCCAAGGATGCGCCCGACCTTCTCGATGCGTAACTCAAGAGGAGTCTTGGCCTTTGGAGTGGCTTGCATCATGGAGGCGATCTTGCCGAATTCCGTTTGTTGAGCCGTCGAGAAGACAATGCCTCTCCCTCTTCCGTAGGAGACGACAGTGCCGGCGTAGACGACACAGGCTCTCTCAGCAAGGGGAGCATCCAAGGGAACTGGATCGACCGACTTCTCGGATGGAACTGACTCACCGGTCAATGGCGACTCATCAACTCGTAGGTTGATCGCTTCTATCAGACGTGTGTCAGCTGGAACCTTGTCGCCGACAGACAACATAACTAGATCCCCGGGCACCAGCTCTCTTGCCGGAATCTCACTCTCAACACCACCGCGGATCACCGTGGCGGTGAGAGCGGCCATCTTCTTGAGGGCCTCAAGCGCTCTTTCTGCTCGATGCTCCTGAAAGAATCCCAAGAACGATATCGCGATGACTATTGCGATTATGACCGCTGCATCGACGGTTTCGCCCAGTGCCAATGACATCAGTGTGGCGCCAAAGAGGATGAGCACGAGTATGTTCTTGAACTGACGAGCAAAGATGGCGAGAGGCGAAATCTTCTCTTCCTGCTCAAGCTCGTTGTGCCCGAATCGATCGAGTCTAAGCTTGGCCTCTTCCCCGGTGAGCCCCCCAATACCCGAGCCCAGTTCAGCGATCAACTCTTGGCTTGGGACCGAGTGCCAAGGCCGTGACTGAAGCAGCCTACCTGAAGGGTTCCTGGTTTGCTGTCTCTGGGTCATCTATGGCTACCTGTAAGATGTTTTCTGGGTGCAGTCCATTTCTCTCCTAGATGAAACCTTCCCTCGGAATCTCCAGAGCAATCAAGCATGTGAGCTGAGATCCGACTCATGATGAGACCATTGTCCTGCTGGCCCAGAAGCCCGGTTCTCTTAGTCATCGGGCCCCCTTGTGTTGTCTAGGCTTAAGAGAGAGGACGCCGCTAGGCACGGCTTCGAGACAGCCAGGTGAAGCCATTTTGGGCATGCACATGGAGGCCTTCGCAGTAACGTTGCTCACAATTGCTGCAGCTGAATTCGCTGACAAGACTCAGCTAGGGCTTATGCTGTTGGCCGCCAGCCTCCGAAAACCCGCAGCCATCTTTTTCGGTATGATTGCTGGATATGCAGTGGTTGCAGGTGCAGGCGTGGCAGTCGGACAAGTGCTCTTGACGGTAGTCCCATTGTCCGTGCTCACGACCATCTCGGGGCTCATATTCGTGATCGTGGGTCTCTTGATGCTCAGGATAGATGTTCAGAATGATGTTGCAACAAAAGGTTCGGGGGGCCCATTTCGAACCGCGTTGCTCTTGATAGTCTTGACGGAGATGGGCGACAAGACTCAGATCGTGACAGTAGCTCTTGCAGTTCGGTTTGCCCAACCGCTACTCGTGTTCACCGGCGCGTTGGTCGCATTTGCAGTGATTGACGGTCTGAGCATTATGCTGGCAAGCACCCTCGGCAAGCGACTACCAACGGAGAGAATTAGGAGAGTATCAGCGATCATCTTCATCGTGCTGGGAATTCTAACGCTAATCGGCTTTCCTTAGGGCTCCATTGAAACAACTGATTGGACAGCGAACTAGCCCACACGATCAACCACTTCCCCCCAGACGAACAGGGACAGATTATGGCGGAGTAATCGGCGTCATTTACGCAAGCGGCATCGTACAGTATCCCGCGGGTTGTGCGGAGTGCGATTCCTTCAAGATGACATCATGTTATGTGTCTACGAAAACGCTCGTGGATCTTCAACGCAGATGCTTGAGGAACATATATTCCCGCAATTACTATTGTTGTGCCGGTCACTATGGCAATCCGAGTGAAACTGCACGGTCGCCTCCGGATGGTCGCGGAATCGGACCAAATAGAGCTGACTGAAACCGTGAGGAACGTCGGTGACCTATTGGACGCGCTAATCCGTAGAATTGGAGAAGAAGCTGAGAAGTACATCTTTGATCCGGGCTCGCGAGAACTCAGCCCAAGCCTCATCCTGCTAGTGAATGGACACAGCATCAGAATGCTCAATGGCCTGAATACTCAGCTCACGGAGAAGGATGATGTTACGATCGACAGCGTCGACATTATGGAAATCGTGGGCGGAGGCTAATAGAATAGCAGCGATGTCGTTGTGAATGGCATAGTCATGTGAATTGATGCTAGCTGTTCTAAGCGAGACTACTTACGTAGTCTTTAAGTAAAGTTCTCAGTCTCACGGTAGACTCGAGGTCGCAAGGCAATGAAATTGATCGATCTGTCGCAGCCTCTGTGCCAGGATACTCCGTTCTGGCCGCTGTACCCTCCGTTTGAAGTCAAGTACATTAAACGAAAATCTGAGCACGGCGTGAACGCGCAGTATATCATGACCTCGAATCACATTGGAACACACCTCGACGCACCACTGCATTTCGTCACAGGCGGCAAGGACATTGAGAAGATTCCACTCGAATGGCTCTATGGACCCGGAGTCATCGTCGATGTTAGCGACGTTGGAGATCTGGGCCTCTACACACCGGAGATGGTTGAGAAGCGTGTCGACTTGCACGATGGCGACATACTCGTGGTGCACACAGGGTGGTACAAATACTCGTGGTACCAGCCCCAAGGAATGGCGGACGAAGAACGATACATCCAGATGCACCCGGGACCATCAAGAGATTGGGTCGACTGGCTCATACGTCGCAAGATCAAGGTCTGGGGAGTCGACGCTGTCTCGACGGACCATCCACTGAATCTGCCCATCGGGCATCCAGAATTTGGCCTGAGATGCGTCCCCAAGGTTCGCGCGTTTGCTGAACAGAAGTTTGGAAAAGGCAGTCTAGAGAAGCTGTTTCCGATGGAAGACTATCAGGTCACGCACAACAAGCTCTTCCCACACGACATCATACACATGGAGAACCTTGGCGGAGACATCGGCCAACTTCTGGACAAGCGTGTCACAATAGGATGCTTCCCATGGAAGTTTCGCGGAGGCGAAGCAGCCTTCGCACGGGTCGTCGCCTTCGTCGAGTAGAAAGCATCCACGCCCTCAGAAGTTACCTCCCTTTTTCCTCTTCCTTCTTCGTTCTTTCGAGAAACCGAAAAGAGCAATATAGAAGCCAAGCCGACTTTACGGCTGTGAATTGGAATGCATTTTGAAGGCAAAGCAGTTGTGAAGGCTTCGCCTGATAAGCTTTGGAACTTCATCTCCTCGCCAGAATCGGTTGCACAGTGCCTGCCAGGCGTGGAAGAATACAAGGTGCTAGATGGCAAGCGTACCGAGGCGAAAGTGAAGATGGGCGTCGGATTCATCAAGGGAACATTCAAGGTCAATAGTCGAGTGTTGGAAGAGGATCCTGCAAATCGCCGAGCAAAACTGCTAGTTGACGGCTCAGGCGCCGCGAGCGCATTCAGAGCTGAGATACAGATCACTTGCAGCCCGCATCCGGAAGGTAGCGAGCTTGGGTGGAATGCTGAAGCCACCGTGAGCGGCCCGCTCGGAAGCGTCGCCGGGAGCCTCATCGAAGGCGCCTCGCAGAAGGTTGTCAATCAGACACTTGAATGTGTGACGAAGAAAGTCTCACAGTAGTCTTGAGTCGTCCCAACAGTCGATACGATTAGTTAATACGCTCTCCAGAGCGAAGCCAATTGTGCTGGTGACCTCTTGGGCTACAAGTACGTTGGCAAGGGACTGCCTAGAGTTGACGCCTTCGAAAAGATCACCGGTATGGCAAAGTTCGTTGCGGATATGGAAGTCTCCGCGATGTTGTATGGGAAGTTCCTTCGAAGCCCACATGCCCACGCTCGCATTCTCAGTATCGATACGAAGCGAGCGGAGAAGCATCCTGGAGTTGTCGCGGCCATCACCGGGCAGGCGTTCCCCTACAGGATGGGCCTGTACGTCAGAGACAAGATGGTCCTTGCCAAAGACAAGGTACGATGGGCAGGCGAACCCGTCGCGGCAGTAGCAGCCGAATCTGAAGAATCGGCTGAGGAAGCCATCGAGCTAATCGACGTAGAGTACGAACCGTTAGCACCAGTGTTCGATGTCAATGAGGCGCTGAAGCCGGGTGCCCCGCTCCTCCACGAAGACCTTGCCCAGTATGAACACTCACCTGTGTTCACTCCCGTTCCTGGAACAAACATCGCGAACATCTTCAAAATCCGCAAGGGCAATGTAGAAGATGGCTTCAAGCGTGCAAGAACGATCGTTGAAAACGAATTCTCAATGCCTCAAGTCAGCCATGGGGCGATGGAGCCACGTGCATGCATAGCACAGTATTTCCAGGATGGAAGCACTGAAGTCTGGACGTGTGCGCAGTCACCATTTGCTGTGCGCTACATACTGAGTCACGCGCTTGGAATGCCATTGCAGAAGATCAACGTTCACGTTCCGCATGTAGGCGGAGGCTTCGGTGGAAAAGCGGGCATCAACTTCGAACCTCTCGCCGTGCTCCTTTCGAAGTTCTCGGGAGGTCGCCCAGTCAAGCTCCTTCTGACGCGTGAAGAGGAGTTTACCACAGCTCCGTTGAGACAAGGATTCTACGCTTCGATCAAGACCGGGGTTGACGGAGATGGAAAGATCATAGCAGAACAGATGAGGTACATCTACGACGCCGGCGCCTACGCGGACTATGGTGTCAACATCGGCCGAGCTGCGGGTTACTCTTGCACCGGCCCGTATGAAGTGCCTAACATTCACTGTGATTCAATCACAGCGTACACGAATCATCCGTACGGAACTGCATACCGAGGTTTTGGACACCTCGAGTTCCTGTGGGCCATCGAACGTCAGATGGACATGGTCGCACACAAGATCGGGATCGACCCGGTAGAAATCCGACTGAGAAACGCATTACGGCCCGGCTCGATCACAGCTACAGGAGAGAAGCTCAGAGAAGACGCAGGCAGAGTTGACCAATGCATCAAAGCAGCCGCCGAATCCATAGGCTGGGGGAAGAAAGAGAAACAGACTTGCGATGGCAGACTGCAAGGCATCGGAATTGCTGCGTTGTGGAAGGCTCCTGCGATGCCTCCAAACGCAGCTTCTTCTGCGATCATCAAGTTCAATGAAGACGGCAGCGCTAACCTCTCTGTTGGTGTGACCGAGATCGGTCAAGGAACGACCACAAGTCTCGCTCAGATAGCGGCTGAGGAGCTCAGTATGTCCTTCGAGAAGATCCGAGTGGTCCCAGTTAGGATCACGGATCTGACGCCTTACTCGTGGCAGACTGTTGCCAGCAGGAACCTCTTCATGGAGGGCAGAGCGGTCATCGCCGCTGCTCGAGACGCAAAGGAACAGATCCTCGACATGGGGGCGCAGGCGCTCAGAGTTCCGAAAGCGGATCTAGTACTTGAGAACGAGATGGTCTTCCCAAAGGGACAGCCTGACAAGGGCATTCCTCTACAACAGTTCGCGATGGGTTACACATACCCGAACGGCACCGCAATAGGCGGCCCGGTGATCGGGCGAGGCGGATACGTTCCACGCGGACTGACGTACCTTGACCCTGAAACCGGCCAAGGCTTCCCTGCGCTCAAGTGGACTTTCGGAGCACAAGCAGTCAAGATTGAAGTTGACCCTGAAACCGGAGAAGTGGAAGTGCTCAAGGTCGCCTCAGCATTTGACATAGGAAAAGCGATCAACCCGCTCCTAGTCCGGGGACAAGTCTACGGCGGTATGCTGCAATCACTGAGCATCGGCCTGATGGAAGGATACGTCTACAATCAAGCTGGCGTGATGCTCAACAGCAATTTCACCGACTACAAGATCGCAAGGGCATCTGATGTCCCAGATGAGCACGTTGTCACGTTGATCGAGAATCCTCAGAGCGACGGACCTTACGGTGCAAGAGGTATAGGAGAATTGACCATGCTCTCGATACCGCCCGCCATAGCAGGCGCCATCTTCGACGCAACTGGAGTACAGATGTTCAAACTTCCAATGACGCCTGAGAGCATCTGGACGACGATCAAGCAGCAGAAACCGGAGCTTCTTGCACGGAAAAGGTGAACAGGATGCTTCCAAAATTCGACTATATTGCTCCGAAAACGATCGAAGAGACGTTTGAACTACTCGACAAGCATGGGCAAGACGCGAGACTGCTGGCCGGCGGAACAGATCTCATCGTCAGTCTTCGAGCTCGAGAACGGATTCCAAAAGCAGTCATCGACATCAAAGCAATGAAGGAACTTCACGACCTCTCGTTCGATGAAAAACGCGGACTCAGCATCGGAGCCGCAGTGACACTGAACAGACTCCTTCACTATGATGCGACATCGAAGCACTTCCCAGTCCTGTGCGAAGCTGTGAGCACGATCGGAGACTATGAAATCCGGAACCGGGCCACGCTTACTGGGAACATCTGCAATGCCTCTCCAGCAGCGGATTCAGCCCCGGCACTTCTAGTCCTTGAAGCGGCAGTCAACGTAGCCAGTCGGAAAGGCAGGAGGAGTATTCCGGTCCGAGAGTTCTTTGCCGGCGTAAAGAAGACGGTTCTGGCCCGAGGTGAGATGGTGACCTCGATCAACGTACCGACTCCACCAAAAGGATCCAGAGGCGGCTACCTGAAGGCTCGCAGAACCATGGGAGAGGATTTGGCTGTAGTCGGAGTCGGAGGACTTGTCACCCCCAGCAGCAAATCAAGCAAGACTGTCAGGCTCGCCTATGCTTCTGTCGCGCCCACACCTGTAAGGGCGCTCGAAGCGGAGAAGATCTTTGAGAGAGACAAACCACTCGATGAGCTTCTCGATCAAGCGATGCCGATCGTGAGTAAGACGATTTCACCGATCACAGATGTGAGAGGGGGCAAAGAGTATCGGACCAACCTCGTCGAGGTTCTGACCAGACGACTGCTACAGCGGTTGTGGGAAGCGAACTAGGTTGAGCAAGCACACAATACACTTGACCGTCAACGGGATTGACCGTACTGTTGAAGTCGAATCCAACAAGACACTACTGTGGGTCTTGCGACATAACCTAGCACTCACAGGGCCCAAAGCAGCGTGTGAACGTGGAGACTGTGGCCTATGCACAATCCTCATGGACGATAACCCAGTGAAATCGTGCTTGATACTCGCAGTGGAGGCTGACGGACACAAGATAACCACAATCGAAGGTATTGCTAAGGACGGAGTGCTTAGCCCCGTTCAAAGGAAGTTCGTTGAGCACGGGGCGCTCCAGTGCGGCTTCTGCACACCAGCAGCAGTACTCGCAGCAGAGGCTCTGCTCAAACGCAACCCCTCACCTACACGGGAAGAGGTTGTCGAAGCGATTGAGGGAATACTCTGCAGATGCACTGGATATAGGCAAATAGTCGATGCGATTCTTGATGCAGCACGGATGAAGACCTGATCATCTTTCCCTCTTAGCTACCAGACAATACTAGTCCTGATAATCGAAACCGGTTCTCAGGAAAGGCCGATATCGTTAAAGCCGAAAGTGGTCTCGTCCTAATCCACAACGAGTTCGAGAAGATCTAAATGGGCTACATTGGAAAGTCGATGCCCCAATACGATTCCTTCTTGAAAGTCACCGGCACTGCGACTTACGCTTTCGATGTTGAACTCCCAGGAATGCTGCACGCGAAACTCGTGACGAGCCCTCACGCACACGCGAAGATAGTCAAGATAGACACTAGCAAGGCTGAGAAGGTTCCGGGAGTAGTTGCCGTAGCCACTGGTCAGGAATTCCCCTACAGGCTTGGCATCTATGTCGGTGACAGAGACGTACTGGCCATCGATAAAGTGAGGTGGGTAGGTCACCCAGTCGCGGCGGTGATCGCCGAAACGCTAGAGGCCGCTGAACGAGGAATCGATCAGGTCGAAGTCGAATACGAACCTTTGCCGACTGTATTCGACCCAGTCGAGGCACTGAAACCCGACGCACCGATTATGCACGAGAAGATGTCCGAGTATAGAGTATCACCGGCGTTCAAACCCATCCCAGGTACAAACATCGCGAATCAGTTCAAGCTGGTAAGAGGCGACGTTGAGCGAGGCCTCAAAGAATCTGAAGTCGTAGTTGAAGGCGAATTCGATATCCCTCACGTCAGCCACGGATTCATGGAACTCCAGTCTGTAGTCGCTCACTACAAGAAGGACGGAACTATTGAGATCTGGACGAGCACACAGTCACCTTTCTCGACACGTTATCTGATGGCGTTGTCACTTGGGATACCAATCGACAAGATAGTAGTCAAGGCGCCCCTATGCGGAGGAGGATTCGGCGGCAAGGTCGGAATCGGCTGGGAGCCGCTTGTAGCACTTCTCTCGAAAAGAGCCGGTTTCAGACCGGTCAAGCTTGTACTT
>JALHTB010000126.1 GCA_022865625.1 Candidatus Bathyarchaeota archaeon | reverse complement strand
GATTGGATGGGAGAACATCTGGGACGCTTGGGGCGGAATACCCAGCATAGAAACAATGCTGCCCATCGTGCTCAGCGAAGGTGTCAACAAGAATCGCATCACGATACGACGAGCAGCACAGGTTCTGTCCGAGAACCCCGCTAGGAGATTCGGACTCTATCCTAGAAAGGGGCACATAGCAGTCGGCGCTGACGGAGATTTCGCTATTGTTGATCTGTCAGCTGAGAGGAAAGTGAAAGCGAGCGAATTACACTACAAGGTGGGCTGGACCCCCTATGAGGGGTGGGTCTTGAAAGGTTGGCCGACAACAACGATAGTCCGCGGCCAAGTTGTGGCGAAAGACGGCCAGATCGTAGCGAAAGAAGGGTGGGCACAATTCGTTCCGATGAATATGAGAGAAGGACGGTAACATGATATCGTTAGTCATTCTGGCAGCTGGCAAGTCAACAAGGATGAAAGAGAATAAGCTGCTTCTCAAACTCGATGGCGAGACCTTAATCGAGCGCGTGGTGAAGACGGCCAAAGGATCGAGCGCGGACGAGGTCATCGTCGTGCTCGGACACGAAGCTGAGAAGGTCAGGGAGCAACTCGTCAAGCTCGACTGCAAGGTGGTCGTCAATGAGAACTACATGAGAGGGCAGAGCGAAAGCGTCAAAGTAGGATTGGCGGCAGTCGCGAGCAGTGCAGAGGCTGTGATGATTCTTCCAGCCGATGTCGCGCTAATAGACGCGGAGTCCATCAACAGCGTCATAGACGAGCATAGAAAATCCAAGAGCCACATCGTGATAGCTTCTCATAAACATCAGAGCGGACATCCAATTCTCCTAGACAGAGCACTCTTCCAGGAAGTCTCACAAATTGATGAGAGTGCGCTCGGCCTGAAGGCAGTGATCAACCGTCATCGATCAGAAGTCAAGTATGTCGAAGTCGGCACGGAGAACGTTCTGATCGACATCGACACTCGAGAGGAATTCGACAAGTACTTTCGCACGCTAACTTAATCTTCACCCGACAAGTAGCGATCCATGTGCCCGGCTGAGCTGATCCACTAGCATGAAGGGCTCGAAATGCGCGATGTCCTAGAAAGAATCAACAAACTGGCGAGCGAAGGGAAGACTTTCGCCGTCGCCACAATTGTGAGCCATACCGGTTCCGTGCCGAGGCGTGTCGCAAAGATGATCATCGAGTCCGATGGCACCACCTTTGGCACGATTGGCGGCGGATGTGTTGAAAACGAAGTCGCCGCCCAAGCGCTCAAACTTCTCAAAGATGGGGAGAAGGGCGTTCATGTCAATAGCTACAACCTCATCGAGGAAGAGTTCGATGGCGTAGGAATGAGCTGCGGCGGAAAGATCGGTGTCGCAATAGAGATCATGGAACCAACAGTGAAACTCGTGATAGTCGGAAGCGGACATCTGGCACAAGCGTTGAGTCGAATGGCAAGAATGCTCGACTTCGAGGTCGCTGTTGTAGATCCCATGGCCAAGAAGGAGAGCTTCCCAGAAGCCGCGCAGGTTGTGGGCGAGTTTGTTGAGAAGGGTCTTCCGGAGATCAGCATCGATCAATCAACCTACGTGGTGATACTGACTAGGCACAAGGACGACATTCCAGCGCTCAAGAGTTCGCTCAAGACGAACGCAGGATACATCGGAATGATAGCGAGCCGAAGACGCGCCGCACTTGTCTTCGACCAACTACTGAAAGAAGGCTTCAGCAAAGAGCAGGTCGGACGAGTATACTCTCCTGTTGGTCTCGACATAGGCGCTGAGACGCCTGAAGAAATCGCCGTAAGCATCCTTGGTGAGATGATCAAGCTCAGAAGGCTCGGACGGGAGCACGAAGCAGGTTCCAAGAAGCTCGAATTCCCCGCAGCCAAACCAGTCCAAGAGTGACTGTCTGACGAACCGCGTCAGCCAGATAACGTC
>JALHTB010000019.1 GCA_022865625.1 Candidatus Bathyarchaeota archaeon | reverse complement strand
CGGTCGCTTGGAGAATCTGCTCTGCAACCAACAGAGTCGTTCCCGTATGCTCCAACGTCGCTGCAGCACCAAAAAGGAATATGAAGAAGAGCAACGTCCACCAATCAACGCCGCTTTCGACAAGTTCCTTGGCCTCCTCGTGTTTCACTAGGAGTGCGAAGGCTGCGCCCAACATGGGAATTGCGACGAGAACTGTATTCTTGGGTAGTCCCAGTAGGCTCTCGAGCCTTGACTGAACGACGATCAACGAGATTACTGCGAGAAAGATCGACGCGGTTATCCAGTCCTGTCGACCAAAATTGCCTGATCGTATGATGGAACCTACGCGATTGATCGACGCCGCAAAGAGCTCGCGGTCATTCTCTAACACCCTACGGTACCACACGAGAACCATTGGAATAACTACCAAGAGAGCGACAAAAGCCACTGGCGTAGCCCATACAAGGAATTCCTCAAATGACAGACCTGCCTCAAACGCAATGAGAACGCCGATCGGATTTCCGAGTACGGTTGCCGCACTGCCGATGTTCACCGCCATGACCGCCGAAAGAAGATAGGGCTTCGCGTTGATGCCGAGAATTCTCGATAGATCAAGGATCAGAGTGCCGAGGAGGAGCATTGCGGTCACCTCATCCATGAGAGCGGCCAGAACCGCTCCCGAACACATTATGGCGATCATCAAGCGTTTGGGGTCACCGTGTACCTTTCCCATCAACGTGCCTGTCGCAACCTTGAGGAATCCGGACCTTTCGAGTGACTCAATCATGATCATCATCGATACTAGGAAGAGAATGACTTCCATCTTCATTGAACGAATCATCACATCTAGGTGCACCAGACCGAGCAACAGAATAACCCCGACACCTCCGATCGCAAAAGCAAGGCGGAAACGCCAGAAGAGAAGCGTTCCGGCAACCGTGCTTGCGAACACTAACACGCCGATCATCTGTTCAAAGGTCGGGTTCAGAAGACTGAAGACTGATGCCACAACGAGAAGAATCACTATCATATAGACAGAGTTTCGATACGTTACACTCGTGATTCTTGACTCGATCATGCGAAGCTCCGATCCGATCTTGACCATGACGTCTTGTCTCCTATCACTGGGCACGCGCGACCTTCGCGTGCGAATCTGACGACACGTGACAAACCCTTTGCCACTATTGTGGTTTATCTCAGCATCCAGCGAAATGTAACCGCCGGCGTCATCAGTGTTTGACATGTTAGAGGGGAGATTGCCCACATGTTCCGGCAGTTCACTGTCTGTTGTGTTCGGCTTCGGCACTCTCATCAGTTCTCGGGCTCTACGTAGCAGAACGGTGCGCTCGCGTACTCGGAATGATGTCGGAAGACTAGAATTGAGGGATGCCAACAGATGGAGCCTCACGAGTTTGTGCCGTGATCTGCAGTTGGGCCCATGAGGAGTAACGAGAGCGATTCCTAGGACTTTCACACGAGCGTATCTTCAGCCCCAGAACCTGGCGAGGAGTATCAAGTTAGCCACTGCGGTGGTCAGGACCAAGATGACCATTCCAGTCTTTGCGAACTCCATGAATGTGATCTTCACGCCCCTGGCCTGAGCCAGACCCGTAGCGATCACGTTTGCTGAAGCCCCTATGATGGTTCCGTTTCCTCCGAGTCCGGCTCCTGCTGAGAGCGCCCACCACAGAGGGTAGACATTCACTCCGGAGAGGCTTCCGAGATCTGTCAGAACGGGGATTAAGCTGGCCGTTAGCGGGATGTTATCGATGAATGCCGAGATGAGGCTGGAAATCCAGAGTACGACGCTGACTCCAATTGTCCTGTTTGCTCCGACAACCGGCAACATCCCCTGTGCCATCAAACTCATCCAACCAGTCTTCTCGAGAGCGCCTACGACAACGAAAAGCGATCCAAAGAAGATCAGAGTACTCCACTCGACCTCTCTCAAGATCTCCGGCATCCTTGGTCCACCGACAAAGAGCAGAATGACCGCAGCTGCAAGAGCTACAACAGTTGGGTAGACGCCGACAATGTCTTGCAGTGAAAACAGCACGATAGCGCCCACAAGCGTCACAAGGCCTGTCCAGAGGAGACGGCGATCCGGAGGCACATCTGACGCCATGATCGGCAGGGCCGCGAATTTCTGGTCTCCACCCTGCTCTCTCATAGTCTTACGAAATCTCATCCAGAAATAGAACAACGACACCGAGAGAGCAGCAAGGGAAACCGGAGCCAGATTGGCTATGAACTCTGGAAACGAGAAACCCGTCGCGGTTGCGATCATTATGTTGGGCGGGTCACCGATCAATGTGGCTGCTCCTCCTATGTTCGAGGCGGCTATCTCACTCAGAATGTAGGGCTTGGGATCCAACTTTACCAGTTCCGCTATGTCGATTGTTACAGTGACCATGAAGAGAACGGTGGTCACGTTGTCGAGAAGTGCAGAGAGGCCGGCTGTCATGAGCGTAAGGACCACTAGGAGATGCATGGGTCTGCCACGGCACGCACTTGCAACACGCACT
>JALHTB010000125.1 GCA_022865625.1 Candidatus Bathyarchaeota archaeon | reverse complement strand
GCCATGAGGAAGGAGGCCAAGACTACACCGATGGGGTTCAGGCCTCCGACCATCGCGATGACTACTCCCGTGTAACCGAAACCTGGCGACAGATCGGTTTTCATGTGATAGTGAATCCCTGCGACCTGCCCTACTCCTGCAAGCCCGGCGATCCCTCCACTCACGATCGCGGCGAGAATGATCTGCTTCGAAACGCTAATGCCCATTGCCTGAGATGAGGTAGGATTGCCTCCAATCGCAAGGAGTTCGAAACCCCACTTTGTTTTCTTCAGAATGATGTAGAATGCGACCGCGATAAGCAATGACACGACTATTCCAAAGTGAAATCTTGAACCAGGAACGAGGATTGGGTAGAAAGTGGAATCCGCTATTATGGGCGATTCAGGCCAACCAGTCTTTGGATTCCTCCACGGCCCAAAAAGAATCGCGCTAACCAGGTAGTACATTACCCAGTTTCCCAGCAACGTCGTTACGACTTCATCCACCTTCAACTTGACTTTGAGAACAGCAGGTATGGCAGCCCATGCACCGCCTCCCAGGAATCCGGCCACTAGCATGAGAGGGATCGCCACAGGTGCTGGCAGACCACCAGCGTTCACGGCAAAGAATGCGGCAACCAATCCTCCACAGTAGAGTTGCCCTTCCGCACCGATGTTCCAGAACTTGCAGGTGAAAGCCAGCGCGACAGCGACGCCGCACAGCAACAGAGGAGAGAACAGCGCGAACGTTTCTGTCAAAGACAATTTGTTTCCAAGTGCTCCATAGAAGAGTTCATAGTATCCCGTAATCGGGTTCACTCCTCCCCGTGAAATTGGGATTGCCGAGATCGCAAGGGCTCCCAGAATCGAAAGTATAGGCGCAGCAATCTCCAGTTTTCTCGAAGGGAGAAGACGTCGCTCGACCGTTATCTTGAATCCTGCCAACTAACTTGCCAGCTCTATTCTTTTCGACCCGGCCATCATCAGGCCAATCTCCTCGACGTTAGCGCCTTCCGCGAGCACAATGCCCACAATCTCGCCTTCATACATGACCGCGATCCTGTCGCTGAGAGAGAGAATCTCGTCGAGATCCTCAGAAATCAGGAGGACCGCTCTGCCGAGAGATCGCTGTTCAAGGATCTTCGAGCGAATATACTCAGTCGCTCCAACATCTAGGCCACGCGTAGGTTGAGCTGCAATCAGAAGTCGCGGGTCACGCGCAAGTTCCCTCGCCAAGATAAGCTTCTGGAGGTTTCCGCCTGACAGCGTTTTTGTCGGGTAACGCATATTCGGCGTCTTCACATCAAATTCCCTGATGAGGCCACCTGCGTAATCGGATGCTAGACTGTAATCCAAGAGGAGGCCTTTGGAGAGATCTCTGTACTTCTTCATGATCGCATTGCTGAGGATGGGAAGTCCCATCACGAGTCCGAGTCCAACTCGATCTTCAGGAATGAAACCGACATTCATGTCTACGATTTCTCTTGGAGTCGCTGCAGTGACATCCCGTCCTCCAATAACGAAGCGTCCACCTGTGGCTCTTCTCAGGCCGACGAGCACTTCGGCCAGTTCTCTCTGACCGTTTCCCGAGACTCCCGCGATGCCAAGGATCTCTCCTTCACGAACCGCAAATGATACGTTCTTGAGCGTTGGCATTTTCATGTCGTTCAAGGCCGAGAGTCCCTCGACTTCGAGCACAGGGGCTCCAATCTTCGCCTCCGTCTTTGACAGTCTGAAGATTACCTCTCTTCCGACCATCAGGCGCGCGAGCTCTGCCTTGTTGGTCTTGCTCTTCTTTACATTGGCAACCACTTTTCCGGCGCGCAGAACGGTGATGCTGTCGCTTACGTCCATCACTTCTTCGAGTTTGTGGCTGATATACACGATAGAACGTCCTTCGCTTCTCATCTTTCGCAGAATGACGAAGAGGTCTCGTGTCTCTGGTGGTGTCAGCACCGCGGTTGGTTCGTCGAGGATTAGAACGTTGGCCTCTCGGTAGAGCGCCTTGAGGATCTCGACTCTCTGCTGCTCGCCGACGCTAAGTTGCCAGATGAAGTTCTTTGGATCGACTTTCAGGCCGTATCTCTCAGCAAGTTCTGTGATTCTGTTCTCGGCGGTCTTCTCGTCAATTAGCACTCCTTGCGTGTGGAGGCCGAGGATGACGTTATCAGTCACAGTCATTGCCTGAACAAGCATGAAGTGCTGGTGGATCATGCCGATCTTGAGGGCGATGGCGTCTCTGGGTGAATCGAATGTGACTGCAGTTTCGTTGACTCTGATCTCGCCTGCGTCTGGTCTATAGAGCCCGTAGAGCACGTTCATCAGGGTGCTTTTTCCAGCGCCATTCTCGCCTAGCAGTGCATGTATCTCGCCCTTCTCCAGCGAGAAGTCAACGTGATCGTTTGCGACAACGCCTGGAAAAGTCTTGACGATACCCTTCATTCCAATGACGTTCGGTTGGGTCTGCGCGTCCGCCGCCACTTCAATCACATTACTATGTAATCAGGATTGAAACAGAAAAAAAAGATAGGATTTGGGTTGTATCCGAAGCGTAGTTGTACTCTAGTCTGAGACTGGTATTGCTTCGTCTGTAGGAACGGCAAGCACACCAGACATGATCTGTTTGACTGTATCCTCAGCGAGTGTTACTGCACCAGTATCTTTCATTAGCTGTACGATGTCAGGTTTTAGTCGTGTCTCCCAGTCATGCCATGGCGCGAGATAAGCGCCGCCCTTCTGCATCATGGAGTAGAACCTGAGGTCCTCAGCAACCCACTTCTTCTCCATGACCATGTTGAGGACATGGTTGACTGTGGGCCACATGTCCCAGACGGGGCCTGTCAAGACCACATCTGGAGCTAGCTCCCATTGGTCCTGTAGGTTGCCGAATACTGGGATTCCACGTTCTCTGCAGGCTTCTATGACACCCTGTCTCTCACCGTAGATGACATCGGCTCCAGCATCGATCTGGCTGATGGCTGCTTCTTTGGCCTTCGGTGGGTTGAACCACTCGCCAATAAAAGCAATCTTCACTTTCACGTTAGGATTGGAGGCTTTCGCTCCAGCTTTGAAGGCATTGATCAGTCGATTGACTTCTGGAATTGCGAATCCACCGACGACTCCGACGATGTTTGTCTTGGTCAGCTTGCCGGCCATCATGCCAGCAATGTAGGCTGGTTCATGAATCCAGTCGTCGAAGACGGCGACGTTATCTCCGAAGACGTGATTGTCAGTTCCGATCACGAAGTAGGTGTTCGGATAGTCCTTTGCAGCTGCACGTGCTGTGTCGTCGCAACCAAATGCGTCAACGACCACGACATTGAAGTTGTTTGTGCCATATTCACGCATGATTCGTGGGACGTCCGCGTATTGGACATTCTCGGTCCACTTGTACTCTATCTTGTCTTCGCCGTAGACTTCAACCGCATGCTTCATCGCTTTGTGTACGACTCCGGACCATGCTTCTTCTGCTGGTGCGGTGGTGATGAAAGCAATCTTGATTTTCGTTGGGCCTTCGGTTGTTGTTGGTCCAGCTGGTGTTGTGGGTTGATACAGGTAGACTCCTGCCACGATAGCAACGATGAGGATGACGATTATGCCGAGCGCGATGTACATTGTGTTTGATTTCTTTTCTTTTTGAGAACTCAAGGGATTTCCCCGGAAGGTCGTGTGCGAGTCGTTCGATATATAAGACTACAGGAAGTTACTGTGTGATCTCTATTCACGCAAGTCGACTAAGCAGTCCCATTCTGTATCGGACACGTTGGGTCTGACGCCAGATAGTCCCCGTGGTAAGCCGCTGCCTTTGCTCTGCAGCCACCGCAGACGATTGTAAACTCGCATTCACGGCATCTTCCCTTGAGACAGGTGCGATCTCTGAGCGCTTGGAACGTTGGGCTGTTCCAAATCTCTCGGAACGATTGGCTCTTCAGGTTTCCGGCGACAGGATACTCAGGCATGAACATGCATGGCGTAACGTCGCCATTCGGCTGAATGTTGCAGTATACTCTTCCTGCAGGGCAGCCGCCAAGGTAGGGTGCGAATCTCCTGTACACATTATGTCGTCCAGCGCAGTCGAACAATGTGCTGACAGTCAACCTCTCTATCGACAGAGCTCTCTCAGCATTGTTCGAGTCGGAGTCTCTGTTTCCGACTGAAGAGTAGACGACGTATTGGGGAAGTTCAGTGAAGATCTCGATTCCATCTCTCGAAGACTCCTGCTCTACGAGAGCCATGAGATCGAGGAGCTGAGAACGCGAAAGCCTGAGATCCTCAAGCTCTCGTCCTCTTCCTGCTGGAATGAGATCGAAGAAAACAACTCTGTCTGCTCCATGCCTTCTCGCAAGCGAGATCAACTCACGTCTTCCATTGTAGTTCAGGTTCGTGCATGTGGTGGCGACTGTTGTGAATATTCCAGCTTTTGAGCAGAGCTCGACAGCGTCGAGCGTCTTGTTGAAGGCACCATCAAGGCCTCGAAATCGGTCGTGAGCGATTGGGTCGACGGAATCGAGGCTGAGCTCGACAGAAGCGACACCGGCTCGTTTGAGGGATTCGACACGACCCTTATCCATCAGGACCCCGTTCGAGTCGATCGAGATCGCGATACCGTGCTTTCTGATTCGTTCAATGAGTGCATCAAGGTTCGGGTTGGTGAGGGGCTCCCCGCCAGAGAGGACGATCATCGACACTCCCTCACGTGCCATCTGATCGACAATGTCCAACTGCTGATCAAGGGTCAATTCATCAGGTGAAGGGCGACTCGCATTCTGGTAGCAGTGCATACATCTGAGGTTGCATCCGTATGAGAGGCTCCAGACAACGCTCAGTGGTGCTCTCATTGTTTGAGGCGTTCCAACCCCATACTCAGAAATGCTCTTGAGAAGATTCCATAGCGCTCGCCGTCCCGCTCCGTCGTGGAGGACATTCTCCACTTGGGCAGGATCGAACCCGCATAGGCGTGCAAGTTGACCAAAGATCCTGTGCGATATGGAGCCCGGCACAAGTCCTGTTTGATCCTCTGGTGAGTCAGCCAATGGTACAATTGCTTTGAGCAATGACGCTGCTATGCGATCCCCCACTCTGTTGATGAGCGGAAACGAGAGACTGCCGCGGGACCTTGCCATGAGATAGCACAGCGTCTCTCAAAGGCTGAAAGCTTCCTACTTAACCTCTCTCGTGCAACGAATCCTAGCGACCACCCAGCACGCTTCAGGGATGTAGAGACACATAATCTATTTTCAACATGTTCAACGGCCCACTTCTCTCGTCGAACGCGCAAGGTCCTAGTTGATATATGCGTCTTCAACTAGTCTCACTCGCGATCAAGATGGAGTATAGTGAGCGAACTGGGCCCCCTCCTCGTCTCGTGGGTCTGTTCGGTTGGATTGTTGT
>JALHTB010000124.1 GCA_022865625.1 Candidatus Bathyarchaeota archaeon | reverse complement strand
TATCGATACAATGCCTTCCAATGACTTGCCTTTGGGGTCCTCGATCTTCCATTCCTCTATTTTTGGGAGGAACTTCGCGGGACAGAATTCTGCGGCTTCACATCCCATCGTTATGATCCTCTCGGCTTGCGTGATCATGTCCGGCGTTAGAGCCTTCGGTTTGCTGTTGCTGATGTCGATTCCGATCTGTCTCAAGGTCTCTATTGCAAGTGGGTTTACGGAACTGGCCGGCCTCGTTCCAGCGCTGATTGCGTGGAATCCTGCCGGTTTCAGTTTGTTGAAGATGGCTTCAGCTATCTGGCTTCTGCCTGCGTTCCCGACGCAGACGAAGAGGATCGTGCGAGTCATTTCGTGGTTACCTATGGGGTGTATTTGAACGGATGTTTCGCTCTTTCCTTGTTCTCTATCAGCTCATCAGTTGACGGCCAACCTTCTGCGGCTCTTCTGATCGCATGTCTCATGGCCTTGTAGTTGTTGATGTACACTCTCTTCCTGTCCACAGCTGCCGGGTGAACGAATATGTTAGCGATTATGACGATATCATCCACTGCTGCCTTAGGGATCGTACCGTCAGCAACGCTGTCCACAACTGCTTTCGCGGCGCCTGCCTGAGCTGGCCCATAGACCAGGCTTGCGTCTCTCATTCCCTTGATGGAGACTGTTGGAACGAGCAGAGTTGCCGGTTTAACTGCGAGATTCGGTTCGAGGATTGCGAGCAGAGGCTCATGTCCAAGGGCAGGGGAAGCTTTCGCGCGAGCGAATGCTTCTCCAACCGGTCCGTCTTTCTTGCCGACTAGGAGGTCGGTGTGTGCTACGTCTGGTTCGTCTCCTGCCAGAGCCTCACCGATCCCAAGCGCGAGTTTTTGTATCTCTTCTGGTCGGATCCCGATTCCTGAGAAGCGTTCAGCGAGTGGTTTCGCCGTTGGGGCCTCAACCTCCACAACCCTTCGCTTCGCTTTACCTATCTTCTCCAAGTCCAGCCTGAGTTCATCTCTTTCTTCATAGGTCAGCTCACCACCCACGCTAAGTGGCAGCCGGACCGGACCAACGTTGATCCCCATCATGTTGAGCGCAGCCTTCGTTGCGACAGCGCCACTCTTCACAATGATTCGAGACATCTTCTGAATCGTGAGCTGGATCTGTCTCGCTTCGCTCAACCTGCCCTCTTGAACTGCTTTGAGCAACTTGAGATGATAGTCCGGGAAGACGTTCGCACTCGCCAAGATCATACCCGAGCAGCCTGCTGCGAGCGCAGGAAGCACTACCTCATCATGACCACACACCACGGAGAGTCTCTCTCCAACTTTCTCCAGGACTGCGAGGATGAAGCGGAGCTCTCCGCTACTGTCTTTCAATCCGACGATGTTTGGGATCTCAACGAGATCCTCGACGAGCTGCCATGGCAATGACACGCCTGTTGCCTGAGGGATGTTGTAGAGTACGATCGGAATGTCGACTGCTTCTGCGATCAGACGATAGTGCTCGTAGAGGCCCCGGTTCGAGGGCTTGTGATAGTATGGCGTGACAATTATCGCGGCATCTGCGCCCGCATCTTTGGCGTGTTTTGTTTGCTCGATGGTGAGCTTGGTTCCGCTCGAACCCGTTCCAGCGATCACGGGGACGCGCCCGTTTGCTTCATCGATTGTAACCTCTATGACGCGTCTCCTCTCCTCTTCTGTGAGATTCTGGAATTCGCCTGTGCTTCCACAAGGAACGAGCCCAGTTACGCCCTGGTCGATCAGGTGGCGGATCAGACTCCTGAGGCGTTCCTCGTCAACGCTTCTGCCATCATCTGTGAACGGAGTAACGAGCGCAGGATTCACACCGCCGAGCTTGAACAAGACCAATGACCCGAGTTTGCTAATGTTGTCGTAGGCTCTTTAAGCGCACGTCCCGGGCGCTCGGTTCGGCCGATGGCAGGATTGTTGACGAAGCGTTATATGACGACCCACGGGCATTTTTCCTTGGAGTTCTAGCTGATGAAAGATGTCGAAAGGGCGCTTGAGAAGATCGGGCTGCCTGGAAGAGACCTCTACTCGCTCCCGACTTCAACCAAGAGGTTTCCGGATGGTTGCCATTGGCGTGTTGAGATCTCCGGAGTCGAGAGACCTGACACGTTGAAGGCATTGATTGAAGAGGCAAAGAAACGAGACGTGCCCGTTCACAGGTTAATCGGTGCGGTAATGGGCGCTTCACTGCTGACGCGGGCCGAGTTGAAGGAATTCGCTTCTCTTGCGGCCGATGCAGAGATGGAAGTTATTCTTACGCCTGGTCCAAGAGCGGGCTGGGATATTGGACGACAGATCGCGACCCCCGAAGGAGCCCTATCTGGAATGCGCTTCAGAGGAGCAGACCAGCTGAACTATGTGATCTCTGACATTAAGAGATCCATCGAACTTGGCTTCAGAGGATTCCTAGTCGTCGATGAAGGACTACTTTGGGCTCTCAATGAACTACGCAAGATAGGCGAGATCCCGAAGGATGTCAAATTCAAGGTCTCGATATTTGCAGGCCACGCCAATCCGGCAGGAGGAAAAGTCCTTGAAAGCCTTGGCGCTGACACATTCAACCCGGTTGCAGACCTCAGCCTACCACAGCTTGCCGCCATTCGAGCAGCAGTAAACATGCCGATTGACATACACGTCTACCTCTTCGACTCGTTCGGAGGATTCAACCGACTTTACGAATGCCCGGAATTCTGCCGAATAGTCGCACCATGCTACTTCAAGATTGAACCAGGCGCAAGCGTCGCCTCCATGTATAAGAACTGGGTTTCACCCGACTTTCTAGCATTTGCCGCACGAGAGAAAGTCAAGTACGCAGAGATCATCAGAGAACTTGTTCAGAAACACTATCCAGAAGCGAAGCTGTCAGAGCAAGGAGCAGAGGATCTCGCGATCCCACAACCCTAGAGCAGATCCACACCGATTCCGCCAGTCTCTTCACACGACTAGTTGACTGAGCGTTCTCTACGATTTTTGATTCTCTCCGCGACTGAAGTCGGGAGATTCATGCTTCCACTCTGATCCTCTGTTGGGTGGGCATTCCGTTGTTGCGGTTCCACCTGCATCCATCCCAGTGTTGAAGCATAGGCCAAACCATTGGCCTGACAGCGTACC
>JALHTB010000123.1 GCA_022865625.1 Candidatus Bathyarchaeota archaeon | reverse complement strand
GTGGTCTCTCATTGGTGCCGTGGGTGTTGCTGGCTTCGTCTACACAGAGGTCTTCTTGCTCGGAACTGTCTGCCTGCTGTGCACTCTCGCACATATCTCAGGACTAGCGATCCTTGCCCTGTCGATCATCAGTGTGTACTCGACACCCTCGTAGAGATCATTGAATCAAGTGCTAGAGAATCACTCAAATAGAACAACTTCGGCAAGCGACCAACATTCGTCTGCTTGGACGGGTTCACTGCGCAGGGATCGATGATGACGAGGCATAGGATCAGACTTCGCACATTGGCGATTGTCGCTCTGATCCTCATCTCGGTCTCATCAGCACTGAGTTACTCTCCAGGTATCGCACATGCTCAGCCGGGCGTTTGTCATCTAGACAGGACCGAAAAGGTTTGCGGCGTCTTCCTCAGGCCTGGAGTGCGGGATGAATTCAAATCCAATTCGACAGTCGCCTGGAGTCACACACTTGACACTCTTAGAGGCGCCCAAGGCGGTGAAGCCCAACGACGACAGATCATCGAACGCTACCAAGACTACGCCGTACTCGCGAGCATGTCTGACAGTATAGGCGATTTTCAGTTTGACATTTGGACAGTGCAGAACGTCTCGGACGTTCGCATCTACATGCCATCCAACTTCACTTTCGCACATGTGACAAGCGGATACGGCGACGCCACGGCCTCAGATATGACCTACTCAGTCTGGACAGACATCACGAATGACTATTCCTACATCTCCGTTACCACGCTTGCAGACGACGATCCGATTGCACCTGGCTGGAGCAGAATAGAGGTAGGGCGCATACCAACCCTTGGCTCGCCGATTCCTTCGTTCACGATCAGGCCTGGTCTCCATCATATCCGACTGTTTCAGGTCCGGGCGCCTTTCACAGCTGGCCTATACCATTTCAAGATCTACGTTGACGGAATAACAATCGAGGACGGCAACTTTCCTATCGTGATCGTCAAATCGAGCCTCCAACCAGCATACGTTACAGGGCTCGTGTCACTTCAGGGACTTCTTCCACCAACTAATGCGTCGGGAAGAGTGACAGCGACTGGCGTGACAGGTGCTGGCAAGTATGCGGAGGCCGTCGCATACTTCGGTCCAAGAGACTTCGAGGTCGCGGACGCACATGCCAGCTACTATCGATACTGGATGTTTGGCTTGCCGGCAGGGACGTTTGACCTGACAGCATCTGCTTCAGGATTCCTGAAAGTCTCACAACGTGTTACCGTGGAAGCAGGGCAGTCACTCAGATTGGACTTTGTGCTTGAGAAAGGCGTGCAGGTCGGCGTCACAGTCTGGTCAAAAGACTGTGCGCATCCGATACCGTGGGGAAACCTGTGGCAGCTACCCTACGGCACAAACAACCCCTACCTTGCGATCGATGATGCGAGCCATCACCGAGACATCCTGCTGAGGTTGCTTGATCAGTATGAGGAGACTGTGGGATATTGGGCCTCAGATGACATCGATCTACCGTACGGGCCACCTTGTACAGCCGCAACCATCGATGGAAAACGGAACTACTCTCCGTGGATTCTGAAACCCTCCACGGTTCCCTCTAACACATCATATACTACAACTCTGACTGACGTCAGAGGATTGCCCTCAGTGAGATTGGATGGTCACGTGCCAGCCGACACTGCAGACCTCATTGAAGGAATCGGCCCCGGGTTCTACACGCT
>JALHTB010000122.1 GCA_022865625.1 Candidatus Bathyarchaeota archaeon | reverse complement strand
GAGGAAGAGGAAGACTGGGATGAAGAGGAGGGCGAGGACTGGGAAGAAGATGAGTGGAGCGAGGAGGAAATCTCCGAGCAACACTCTTTCTAGTTCTCTCCGTATCTAGTCGGTCTCACGTTTTTGAAATCTAGTTCAATCTCGCGTTCTCACGTTGGAAGGGATCTACGATGACGAGAGTGGCTGTGCTCGAAAAGGAAAGGTGCAAGCCCGACGACTGCGGCATTCCATGCTACAGGTTCTGTCCAGAAGTCCTGAACCGAAGATGTGCGATCAAGTTCATCGAGGGGGAAAAGAAACCAGTCATAGTAGAGGATGTGTGCACCGGATGTGGCATATGCATAAAGAAATGCCCCTTCGGGGCGATCAGCATAGTCAACCTTCCCGCAGAACTTGAGCGAGATTGCAGCTATCGCTATGGCCCGAATACGTTCAAACTGTACAGGCTCCCTGTCCCGCAAGAAGGTACTGTGACCGGACTAGTCGGCAGAAATGGAACGGGAAAGACGACTGCTCTGAAGATCCTCTCGGGTGAGATCGTACCGAATCTGGGAATACTTGAGGGGCCCCCGGACTGGCACAATATAGTTCGAAACTATCGTGGTTCAATTCTCCAAGATTACTTCGACAAGCTTAGTGCAAAACAACTGAAGACTGTTCACAAGCCACAGTACATAGATCGAATTCCCGGATACCTGAAAGGCAAAGTTTCAGACGTCCTCGGCAGAGTCGACGAGAGCGGAAGACTCCGCACACTCGTCGAGCTGCTACAACTTGAGAAGATCAAAACGAGACAGATGAGCGTACTGAGCGGGGGAGAACTCCAGAGACTCGCAATCGCAGCTGCGGCATCACGAGACGCAGACGTCTACATCTTTGATGAACCTTCGAGTCATCTTGATGTCAGTCAGAGGCTAAGGGCTGCCCGCGCGATAAGAGGCCTTGTCGAAGCGGGCAAGACAGTACTTCTCGCTGAACACGACCTCGCCATGCTTGACTACCTCTCAGACCAAGTCTGCGTTCTCTATGGCGAGCCGGGTGTCTACGGGATCGTTTCTCACGTCCACGGTGTTCGGGTCGGCATCAACATCTATCTTGACGGCTTTGTGCCCGACGAGAACATGAGGTTCCGCGATGAACCGATCAGGTTCCATGTGAAACCTCCTCGCGATTTCGCCCCAGTCGACAGCTGGCAACTTGAGTGGCCGAAGATGGAAAAGGCGTTCAAACAGTTCAGTCTAACGGTGAACCCTGGGTCCGCAGGCATAGGTGAGGTCGTGGGCATCCTTGGACCCAATGGCATCGGCAAGACCACCTTCATCAAACTCCTAGCAGGCATCGAGGAATCAGATGATGGAACCGAACTGGCTTGGAAGGGTCTGACTGTCAGCTACAAGCCACAGTATATTTCGGCAAAATACGAAGGAACAGTTGCGTCCCTGTTCCAATCGATAGCCGGCCCAGCATACGAAACTGAGACATTCGCGAACCAATTCCTGAGGCCGCTGGGAATTGCAAAGCTAGTCGACAGGAACGTCGCGGAACTAAGCGGGGGCGAGTTGCAGAGAGTTGCGATCATCGCCTGTTTGGCCAAGGATTCCCAAGTGTACCTTCTGGATGAGCCTAGCGCCTATCTGGACGTAGAGGAACGATTGGCCGTTGCTAAGGCTATCCGTCGCACAGTAGAGGACAAACATGCCTTCGCATTCGTCGTCGAGCACGACATCGTGTCACAGGACTTCATTGCAGACAGGCTAATGATATTCGACGGAAAACCGGGCGTAGAAGGACACGCAAGTGAACCAATACCACTCAGGGACGGAATGAACAGCTTCCTCAGGCAGATGGACATAACCTTCAGACGCGACCCCACAAGCGGAAGACCTCGCGTCAACAAACTGGGCAGTAAGCTTGACAGAGAGCAAAAAGACGTCGGCGAATACTACTACGCTTTGGCAAGCGACTGACCTACCGTCCAGCATTTTGGCCGATTACACTTTCGCGAGGTTTAACTATGATTCCGCAGTTATAGGGCATCTTAGAAGTGCAAGAGCTTGGCCCAGTACTGTCTGGAATGTGGCGGTACGCTCGGCTACGATCCAGCTTTGAAGCAGTACTCTTGCAAGAGTTGCGGCCTGACAGTCACTTTCCAGCAGCTGCTCGAAGGTAAGGGGCGACTACTGGATAGAGAGTCAGGAGACGAGCAGAAGAGACGCAGACAGAACGAGTACCTGAACTGGTGGCTTTCAAAGAAGTAGCCTGAGCATGTTCAACGTGACCTGTTAGCGTGCGCTATCTTCTTCGCTCAGAATCATTGTGTATCCCGAACTGAGGCTCTTCCTCGAAGCTTCTTCTTCATCAACGTAACCGACCACCGCAGTTCTCTCATTGATTCCTCAGCAGATTTGCCACTGGTTCGGAAGTGTAGCTCGATCCTTGCCGCTCCATCCTTCTCAATTCCCCGCGGATGGGACTTGATGTAGACCTTCGGATGTTCTTGCATGACTTGGTCTATTATCGGTGACAACGAGGACTCGGCGATGCCACGCAAAATCAGGGAGTGTTCACAGAAGCGCTCGGTTCCTCCGAACTTCTCGATTATTGGGGCTACTGAGCCTCTGAAGATAGCTCGCATCTCCCTAGGTACGCCTGGAAGGGAAACCAATGTTGTTCCATGAACCTTGAGGCAGGGGGCAGGAGCTGTACCGACAGGATTTGGCAGAGGAAAAGCTCCTTTCGGGAATCGTGCCATCTTGATGCGTGGAGGAGTGAGCTTTACACTTGGTCCGAACCTCGTCATGTATCTCATTCGAAGGAAATCCAGTGCAGCAGGGTTCACCACGAGACGCCGTTTGAGCAATCTGCTGAGGCTTGCCAGTGTGATATCGTCATGAGTCGGACCTAGCCCTCCGAGTGTTAGGAGGAAGTCAGGATGTCTTGACAGAGCGTCACCGACCGCGCTCGCGATCTCCTCATGGCGATCACGGACAGTCGTGATTCGTTTGAGCTCTCCTCCGAGCTTGCCGATTTGTACGGCCAGCCAATGCGAGTTCGTGTCGAGTGTCTTTCCTATCAGCAGTTCATTTCCGATCGCAATGATCTCGATGATGGGCTGTCTCATCGCCACTGGCCCCAATTGCTCCTTGGTCTTGCCTTCTCCATAAGCATGATCGCGAGCCCGCCTAGACAGGTAATGCAGGGAAGACAGCAGGCTAGGATCGGCGGGCCGGCGTCACCAGAATCGCCACTGTCACCATGGGAGTGTCATCTGACCTTCTGAGCCTTGACGTACCGCCTCAGGCGCGGCCAGCCTGTCTTCGCATGTCTGAATCGCCGGGGATCCTTCTTGAGCCAGCGTAGCATGTGAAAGAAACTCCTAGCCCTTTTCTCTTCACGTTCCAGAATTGGCTCGTATCCGAGATTCCTTATCTCGTCGAGGTAGGCGGTCTCCACAAGATGTTGGGCCCTGCCCACGATTTTTGAGACCGTTACTCTGTCCTTTCCATATGTCTCTTCGAGAAGCCGGACCGCCTTCTCGAATACGAAGCTGCTGCAGATCTGTATGGGTTCGTTGTCGAACAGCCTCATTCTTTCCACGATCTGCATGACGATCTCAGAAGCCCTTTCAAGGTAGGCTTTCCTGCCAAACTTAGGCGGTTGGAAGAATTCCACACCTACCACATCGTAGGTGAATTCTCCCGTCTCTGGGCGGTATGCACCAACTATGACGCCATAGAGCAGGTCGCCGACGCCGGCATCATCGATTTGGAGAGTCATCAGATCAATGCTCGCAGTAGTTGGGAATGATCGGTGTCAAGCCTTACTCGATCTCTTCTCCGGTTGTCGTCTACCTTGGATAGGCATCATATGAACCTAGGTGGTTCAACGATGGACTGAAGCCATAGCCATGAGCACTAACATCAATGGCAAGGCACAAAAATCGCCGTCCACATATTCGCGCATGGCCGCAATGACTGACAGGCTAGATGCAGGATCATCATGACTGTGGAATCCGGGTCGCGAGCGGCCTTATCAGGTATCGGAAAGGCCCATCACAAAATATGACAAGGGCGCTCGGTCGCCTGCTCGGTGATTGCACTAGAGTCATTGCGGGGTTCCTTGGTCAAGACATATTTCGATGCTCTGACAATGTCAGCAACCCAGAAGGCGACCTGCAATATTTGCCATATTCGTTATTGGCATGGCCGGATCCGGCAAATCGCTTCTCGTTGCGTCGTTCTCAGAGTATCTTCGCTCCTCAGAACAGAATGCAGTGATACTCAATCTCGATCCGGGAGCAACTGCATTGCCGTACAATCCGGACGTTGATGTTAGAGAGTATGTGGACATAGACGAATTGATGGAGAAATACAAGCTCGGTCCGAATGGCGCACTGATAATGGCGTCTGATATTGCTGCGGATCATCTTGAGGAGATTCGGGGCGAGCTTGAACAAGTGGCCCCAGACTTTGTGCTGGTCGACACACCTGGGCAGATTGAGCTGTTTGCTTTCAGAGAAGCCGGTCCCTATTTCGCTCAGGGAATCAGCGATGAACCAAAAGCTGTTGTCTATGCGCTTGATGCACCGTTTTGTAGGAACCCGATGAACTTCGTGTCGAATCTCTTCTTGGCAACAGCCGTCTACACTCGACTTCGTCAGCCGCAGATCTATGCGTTGACAAAGGCTGATCTTGTTTCAGATGAGGAACTTGAAACAATAGTTGGATGGGGAAGCGAGATCGAGCAACTCGAAGATGCACTCGAGGCTACCTCTGGTGACGCAGCTTCGCTTATTGCCCGTGACTTGGCGATGGCTGTTCACGCGACAGGTCTGACCCACGAGCCAATCCCAGTCTCAGCAAAGTCAAACCTGGGCCTACTTGAGTTGAATGCGTCTCTTACACGAGCCTTGACGGGCGGGGAAGAACTCAGACCCTGAAGAGACTGAGGGAACTGGCAACAGGGTGACAGCCAGAAGAGAACCAGTACGACTGTGACCCTGATACCGCAAGTTTAGGAAGAGTTATCCAAGAATGGAGAGTACTCAGGGCCGACAGGGCACAGGGGTGGTCATGGCTGAATCTGATGGTGCCCGAGCAGGAGCTGTTCATTCTCTGGCTACTGAAGACTGAGGGTGAAATCGGAAGATATCGTCTAGCAAAGATGCTTGGCGTGTCCCAAGGTATCGCACGAGGAATGCTGACCCAGATGAAAAGAAGGAGATTGATCATCGTCCGACCTCGCGCAGGGGCCAGACCCAGCCAGAAAGGTCTTGGTGAACTGTCTACCCTCATGAGCCGACACAGCCTCAAACTGGTTGAGAGATTCGATCAGGAGCTTCTCGGTCTGGGCCCGGCGAGTGTCGTCTTCCAAGTCTCTGATCAGTCTCACCGGTTGAGGCACGGGATTGAGCAGCGAGATGCAGCCATCAAGGCAGGTGCCACGGGTGCTGTCACATTCTTCTTCGATGGCAAGATACTAAGGTTCCCTGGAGTGGTAGAGCCGGTGTCTAGACGGAGCTTCGCGACTTTCGAACAGCTAAAGGCCAGACTGAGGATGAGGAAAGGGGATGTTGTGCTCATTGCGTTTGCTGACACGTGGTGGGAGGCAGCAAGAGGCGGATTCTGGGCGGTGAGGACGTTGGCTTGAATCTGCTCATCAAGGAAACACTATGAGCGTCCACTCGTACCTTATCCCAACTGTCTTCTCGCTTGCGGCCTGGTGATCCATGGCTAGATGTCGCTTGATCCCACTGACATGACCAAACCCGACAACTGCCACAACCGAGCCAGTGCTCGACTGCAAGATGCCTTGCAGCATTTCGGCCATGTGCCTGTCCCTGTCCTTCACGAGTATTCGTGAGAGGGTTGGATACTTGGCATCGAATTCCGCCATTAGTGTGTCGAAGCTTGTATTTGCTGGCTCGACTGATTTGCGTCGTGTGCTGATGGTTAGGAGAGCAACGATGATGTCGGTGCCTATCCTGATCTTTTCGCGAAGGGGCAAGGTTGAGAGGTCGCTTAGGATCGTGTCGATTGGTTTGTCAATCATGACAACTTGTGCTCCGACTCTTTGAGCTTCGTCCACCGCCTCTAGCATCTCGCTTCCCGGGAAAACGCCAGTCAAGGATCCGACTGATCTCTCAAGCAAGGCCATGAGCCATGCCAGTAGACCGGAACGGATCGGAGAACTCAATTGATCTCTATGGGGATCTCGCAACGCCCAAAGTCTCTCCTCATCAAGTTCCACCGCGACGACTGAAGGGCGTCTCTCTGAGATGGTTTTTCGAACACGTTCGATGCTGGACCTATCTACATGAGTCGTGCCGATGATTGTAAGCCTCTGAGAAGCGATGTTCTGCTGCAACGACTCCAACCAGACTAGGCCCAGCCATCAGATGTAAGGTGCAGCAGAAGAGGCGAGCAACGATATTAAAGCGGTCGGACTGAAGAGCATTGTAAGGCAACTCGCTTTGGGCACCGAAGAAGTGCGAGCAATAATCAGGAAGGCTCTCGCAGAAGGGCGACGGAATCTCTTGGAACCCGAGGCGAAGGCGATATGCCTTGCGTATGACATTCCAACACCCCCTTTCAAAGTCGTGACGAGCCTTGAAGATGCTGCGACTTCCGCTGAGAGTGTCGGATATCCGGTTGTTCTGAAGATCGTTTCCCCTGACATACTTCACAAGACCGAGGTAGGAGGCGTCGTCGTGGGATTGTCATCGAAAGATGCCGTGCAATCTGGCTATCGCCGCATCATGGAGACTGCGAAGTCTCGCAGGCCAGATGCGCGACTCACCGGAGTGCTCGTTCAGAAGATGGCTCCCGACTCGATCGAAGTCATTGTTGGGTCCATCAACGATCCCCAGTTTGGGCCCACGATTCTCTTCGGTTTGGGAGGGATCTTCGTCGAGATACTCAAAGATGTGGTCTTTCGAATCGCTCCCTTGGAAGAACGTGACGCGCGGGAAATGATACTTGAGATCAAAGGGTACTCCGCCCTAGCTGGATATCGAGGGTTTCCGCCAGCTGATCAAGACGCCATAGTCAACCTGATCTTGTCCGTCTCACGTTTGGTGACAGAGAATCCTCAGATCGACCAGATGGACCTGAACCCGGCAATGGTATATGAGCACGGTGCCTTGGTGGTCGACGCGCGCATACTACTAGCGAATTCGAGCACTGGTGACGCAACCAGCTATTGAGCCTACCGGTCTGGCAGCACATACTCTCTAGACTCAGAAGCCCGGGAAGGAGGTACGAGAAAGTCTTATGAGGAATCATGCATCTTCCGACAGCCAGCAAAAGGTACAGAGCGGCTTGCCAGACACTGCTGATGCGTTGTTCAGACAGATCAGTACCCTCAGAGAATCAAACGTACATCTGATCGACCAACGTGAGACCCTGAACCGTAGCACCAAGGAACTTCTCGAACAGCGCAACAAGTTCAACGAGGAATTCAAGAGGCTGATCGCCGAGGTCAAGGAGCTCAAGGCCAGAAGAGATGAACTGAACCGTAAAGTGAAGGAGCTCAAGGCTTCTCGAAACGTTGCAAGGGATGCTGCGGTCGCCGAGAGGGAAAGACTCGATAAGCTCAGGAACAAGTCGGTCCAGATCTCGGAACGCATTGACGGGAGCCCGAGAAGAGCGATCGAAGAGTTCAACCGTTTGGAGTGGAAGATGCAGACGACGCTCGTGACTCCTAAGGCTGAGAAAGAAATCATCAAGCGGCTGAAGGAACTTGAAGCTCAAGTGCTCGTCGCTAAGCGGGCGGAGGACCTGAGATACAAGATCGTGGGAACAAAGGCGGCTATCGGTGGTCGAAGGCTTCAGGCTCAATCGTTCCATGAGCAAATGACAAAAGTCGTCGAGGAGAGCGAAGTCATCCACAAGAGATTGGTCGAAGTTGCCGCCTCTGCGTCGACAGCAAAGGCTGAGGCAGACAAGGCACATGCAGCTTTCGTTGAAGCGCTGAAAGGTGCAGACGGTGCCCACAGGGAATACGTCACTAACCTCGTCAGGATTCGAGAGCTGCGCCAACAGATCGCCGAGTCAGGACCGTTGGCCAAGCTCCGAAAGGCGCAAGAGGTTCGAGAGAAGCTTGAGAAATCTGGCAGCGAGAAACTCGAGCATGGAAAGAGACTGTCTCTTGAGGAGTTCAAGGCTCTGATGGAGAAAGGTGCCATCTAGCCCCGTCTGCGGGCACCCCTTATATTCCTGCATTCTGTGACGTGCAGCAAGGATACGGAATCGCTTCGGCGGTAACCCTTGTCTGGAATCAGGATAGGGCTGATAGGCGGCTCGGGTTTCGAGAAACTGATTCAGCAGGGAGAAACAAGACAGATGGACACACCGTACGGGACATCTGTCCAGGCAACGATCGCAGAGATCGGCGGTGTTCGCGTTGCTTTTGTCTCTAGGCATGGAACTCGTCACGAGGTGCCTCCTCACAAGGTGAACTACCGTGCCAACCTGTGGGGTCTCAAGCAGATCGGAGTCGAGAGAATCGTCGCTACCAACGCGGTTGGCGCGATGAGGGAAAGCTACAAGCCGGGGGACCTGGTGATTCCTGTGGACATAGTCGATTTCACAAGATTGAGGACTCAGACGTTCTACGATTCGGAATTGGTTGTACATGTCGATGTAACAGACATCTACTGCCCAGAAATCCGCAAAGCCCTGATTGAAGTGTTAAGCAGGTCATCTCGCAAGGTCTGGAACGAAAGCGTCCTAGCGTGCACGGATGGACCACGCTATGAGACACCCGCCGAAATCAGGATGATGAGGAACGCAGGATGCGATGTTGTAGGAATGACATCCGCACCAGAAGCGTTCTTGGCGCGTGAACTCGAGATGTGCTACGGCGCCATGTGTTTCGTGACAAACATGGCTGCCGGACTCCAGAAGACACTCAGTGCAACCGAAGTCACTGAACTCGCGAAGAAGATCCTGCCAGAAGTGGAATCATTACTCAAGGACGCAATAGCTAGAATCCCAGTCACAAGAACTTGCAAGTGTGGGAGAGCACTGTCACAAGCCGCCGTGAAGTGAGAAGGAATGCTGAGGGGTTTCCTACGAGCCATCGGCGCCTACGCCGTATATGAGAAGTGGCTCGACAGGCAAGTCAGGAAGAGACCAATCCCTGAGCATTTGGGCGTCATACTCGATGGGAACAGGCGATGGGCGATTGCACGTTCAGGAATAGAGTACGAGGGACACCGAATTGGCGCCAAGACCAGTCAGGATTTCCTAGAATGGTGTCTTGACCTCAGGATTAAGACCATCACGCTGTACGCTTTCTCAATCGAGAACTTCAATCGACCGAAACGTGAAGTGGACACAATATTGAGTATCATCGAGGAAGAGGGCAAGAGGCTTCTGAAGGACCAAAGGCTACACCAAAACCAGATCAGAGTAAAGGCGCTGGGCCGAGTGGATCTCCTGCCTAAAAGCCTACAAGAGATACTTCGAGAGATCGAGGATGCAACAGAATCCTACGACAAGAACTACCTGAATATTGCACTAGCGTATGGGGGAAGGACTGAGATCATCGATGCCGCTCGCAAGATTGCACGCGATGTTGGAGAAGGCTCAGTGAAACCGGAAGAGATAGATGAGCAGTTTTTCATGAAATACCTCTACACTGCTCATCTTCCGAACCCATATCCTGACCTTATTATACGAACATCCGGGGAGGAGAGACTCAGCGGTTTTCTACTGTGGCAGTCAGCCTACAGTGAATTTTGCTTCCTTGATGTATATTGGCCTGAGTTCAGACGAATAGATTTATTCAGAGCTGTGCGAACTTACCAGCAACGCAAGAGAAGATACGGCCAGTAGTCGCGTATGCTCTGGACGAGTCGCTTTTAACACGAATTCGAGGTGCATGCGGCATCCCGGAAACTCGCCAAACTTTATCTCACATCGATCATGGTTTAAAGGTCATTGACTTCACGACATGATCGGTGAGTCTCGAAGGTCTCGCGCAACACGACGGGATCGGTTCACTCTTGGTCTACATTCGCAGAATTGATCTTAGAGGTTTCAAGACCTTCGGGAAGAAAGTGTCCCTGAACCTTGATCGTGGCCTGACGGTGGTAACAGGGCCCAATGGTTCCGGGAAGAGCAATGTTGTAGATTCTGTGAAGTTCGCCCTAGGTGAACTGAGTGCCAAGGAACTCAGAGGCGGAACGATCACCGACCTCATCCATAGAGGATCCCCACATGCTGCGGTAAGATCCGCCTACGTGGCGATTCAATTCGACAACACGGATCGCCGCCTACCCGTTGATGCCGACCTTGTGACGATCTCTAGAGAGTTCAGAAGAGGCGGGGAAGGCATCTACAGACTGAACGGCAGACGCGTTTCAAGAAAACAGCTCACCGACATCCTCTCGTCTTCGGACATTCAGGTTTCAGGGCACAACATCGTCCAGCAACACGCCGTCACCAGACTTGCTGAGGTGACGCTGGAGGAACGGCGAAAGATAATCGAGGACATGATAGGAATAGCGGTCTACGATTCGAAGAAAGCAGAAGCACAGCTGCAGCTTCAACAGGCCGACTTGAACATAAAGGTGGCATCCGCAAGGACTGATGAGGTTCGCGCCAGAGTCGAGGGGCTTGAGAAGGAGAGAAATGACTATCTCAGATCGCAGCAGCTCAAGAAGGAGACAGGCAAGTTTCAAGCCCAGCTAGCTTCTCACAGAATCTCCGAAATCCAGTCTCAGATAGCCGATCTCCGACAGGAAGTGAGCGAGAAGCAGCAAACTATCGAGCAGATGAAGGCTAAGAAAGATGAGATCTCCAAAGATAGGGAAAGAGTTGAGTCGGAGCGACGCAATTACGAGGAGACAGTCCTGGAGAAGGGGAGCACCGACCTCTTCAAGATCGAACGGATGCTCGGAGACGCCAATGCAAACATCGCCGGGCTGAAGGTTGAGATAGAATCATCCAAGAACACGATCAAATCACTAGAACAACAGAAATCCGAAATCGTAAGGCATGCAGAAAATGCTAGTCTTTCCGCCACTCAATCCGATTCGCAAATTGCCAGCTGCAAAGCGCGGCTATCCGAGCTCATGGACGTCCTCAATGCCAAGCGCAGAGAGCATGACGCGCTGTCGCAATCGCTCACTGAATCAAGAAAGAGACTTGGCGAGGAATCAAGCGAAGCAGACGGGGTAGAGAAGCAGATCGCCGAACTGACCAGACAATTGATAGAGCTCGACGCACAGGCAAAGGGAAGCAGTTCAAAGATTGCGGTTCTTGAGGGACATATTCAGACGCTCAAATCCCGACGAGAAGAATCCTCCAACTTGGCGACAGGAATCAAGAACAGAATCGAAGAACTCGAGAAGCTTCTCGAAGATGAGAGAAGCAGGCTGAAGACGATCGAGGAGAACATCGCTGAGTACGTGAAGGTTGAGGCCGAGAAGCAGGATGAAGTGGCGCATGCCGCTGAAGTTTCCGAGAAAGCTAGACTCACCCTCGCAGAAGTTGAGAGCCAGAAGAGCGTGGCGGAGGCTTTCGCCTCCGATGAATCAGCTCTAGAAATGATCGAGGACATGGGCCGATCAGGCGCTATCGCGGGCGTGCATGGGCGGTTATGCGACCTAATACGCTTCAAGGAAGAGCACCGCCGAGCGATCGAGGTGGCTTCAGCTGGATGGATGAAGTCAGTAGTTGTCAAGAACATCGATAGCGCGATTGCATGTATAGAGAGCCTGAAAAGAACGAAGCTCGGACGCGTCAAGCTGATTCCGGTCGAGAGTCTCTACGGTGCGAAGAAGATCGAGCCCTCCATGCATATCGAGGGCGCAATAGGTCCCATCGAAGGGTTCATCGAGCCTCTAGGACCGTTTGAACGAGCGGCCAACTTTGTCTTCGGCGACACAGTACTTACCGCAACTCAAAAATCGGCCTTCATGGTCTCTCTTGAAGGACACCGGGCAGTATCCCTTGCCGGCGATCTCTACGAGCCAGGAGGAGGCATGGAGACCGGCTACTACCGAGAACCTTTGGATGCCCGAAGACTTGTGCCGAAGCAGTCAGCAATTGCTGACGTAGCATCGGCAGTCTCATCGTTGGAGACCCTACTGGGGCGAAGTAAGAAGGATCTCCAGAGATTGAGAGAGGAGATCCTGAACCTGACTAATAGCAAGGCCACGAGCAAGAACCTGATTGAGGCGATGGAAAGGGAAGCAGACGCAATCAAACAGAATCTCGAACGAACAGCAAGGGCAATCGAGAACTCCGACAACCGCATCATAACACTCTCCGGAGAAATCGAAGAAGAGAACCGCATCATGAAGTCATCTGCGGACTCTAGGCAGGACCTGCAAAGCAAGCTCGACCTCCTAACCAAAGAAAGGTCCACATACGGACTCAAAGCGAAGTCCGCTGAGATTGCCGAGCTGGAGAGTAAGCATACAGCACTCTATGATGAGCTGAACAAGCTCATTCAAGAGAAGCTTGAACTTGAAAGCCGGATCTCAACACTCGAATCCTCGATCGCAACGTTCACGCACACTCAAGGTCAGGTCAAGGTGCAAACTGCATCGATCGAGAAACAGATTGCGGAGCTGCAGTCAAGCATCGGGACAGCAAGTCAAACACTGAGCCATGAGCAAGAATCCATCAAG
>JALHTB010000121.1 GCA_022865625.1 Candidatus Bathyarchaeota archaeon | reverse complement strand
GTAGATACGGATCGCAATTGCGTCACCGTATCTGCTTAGAACTCTGGCAACGTCAGAGATGGCCTCTGTCTGATATGCAACCATGTCCTCCGGAAGCGCAGGCGTGTAGACATCCTGTGGACTCAGAAATTGTGCGTGACCGCCGAGCTGATACATCCCCGCTTCGAATGAGTTTCTTGTTCTCAGCGATCTATTGTAGAACATCATGAACAGTGTCTTGCCTGGTAGATGCTGGTGCTTCTTATGTGCCCGAAACTCCTTCCTCAATGTGTCCGCTGCGGCTAGAACAATCTTGATCTCGTCTTGTGAGAAATCGTTCGTGTCAAGGAAATCCTTTCCCTTCCACAACCCTACGAAAGAAACCAAGTCTTACTTCACTCTGTGAGCTAGGTTTGACTTCACAGGTGTACTTATGGATAATCCCGCTTATCGAATTGCCGGGCCGCCAGAGTATGTCGTCTACTTGATCAAGCCACGATTGAGTAGTCGCTGACGGCTCCATGCCGAAAAGTCTGCTGGAGGTTCAACGCTCTCTGAGCCAGGTTTTCGCTGTAGTTTGGCCACGTTGTTGGGGCAGCCTGTGACGCATAGTCCGCAGCCTATGCATCGTTTGCGATCCACAACACTCACGCCATCTTTGTCAGAGATTGCGTGTACCTGGCATCGATCTATGCATGTTCCACATCCTAAACACTCTTCAGGATCAATGACCGCGAAGTAGTTGGCCTGGGCGACGGAGTCCTCAATGCCGAAGTCATTGATTCCACGAAGTATGCCGCAGCAGCAACCGCAGCAATTGCAGACATAGCCAACCCCCTTGATCACGTTGCTCACGGTATGAACGAGCCCAATCTCCTCGAACTTGTCGAGGGCGGCCAGCGCTTCTTCTCGGGAAACGTCAACGGGGCTCTTTGCTCGTTCAAATGGTGTGAAGAAGAGGCAACTTCTCGTCGGAAAGTCACAGTGATGACCAAGATGATCCTGTTGCACCCGACAAATGCAATCGCGGAGACCGAATGTTTTGGCGGACAAGAGGATCTCGCGGACGTCATCATAGGGAAGGATCCATTCAGATTTCACAGCCCTCTGTGCTGGGAGAACACGGTGGAGAGCAGGTTGTGGTTTCATGATACCGACCGCTCCACCATTCGCGAGATAGTCCTCGACAAGATGCGCTAGCTCGTGATCCATTCTGTCTAGCTGTGCTTCGTAGATTCCAACAATGAAGGGAGCCAGCCTGAACCGTGGCTTCCCAGCTTCCTGATCAAACCAGACAAGACCACTCTCAGCCATTTTCCCAAGTCTTGCTCCTGCCTCTTGCACGGAGAGTCCGACTCGTGCAACTATCGCGTCCAAAGGTTCCCTGCGACCGCTCAATTGGCTGGCTATGGCGGCCTCTTCGGGTGAGAAGATTTTCTTCAGAATCGCGATCTCAACTTTGGATTCTGTTCGCGGGAAACCGTTGGGTAGTCTGTCCAAGGCATCTGCAAGGCGTTCGTAGACATCGCCCGCCATCTTGTGTTGACTCTCCCAGATGGACCTGTAGGGCAAGGGTGTCCGAACATGACCTTTGTGTACACTCTATCCTGTGTCCGATTCAGTAGCGCGCCATTGCCTTTTCGCTGTTGAAGATCTTGATCGCGATCGCCAAGGCAATGACCATGTAGACAAACGCAGACGCGAGTTCTATCGCCAAATTCGGCGCCGCAACCTTGTTGAGAAGTGCATCTCTGATGATCAGCATGGCATTGAGTATCGGTGCGATCTGCAGCGAGCGGAGTGTTTGCTCGCTCATGTATTGCATCGCCATGGTAGGGACCACGACAACCAGCGTTAGCGGGGAGAGCAGGTTCTGTGCTTCCTTGAAGCTCCTTGCAAAGATTGAGATGACCATCTCAATTGATGCGCTCGTCATCGCAAGTACAAGCGTTGCCAACCCGATCAGCAAGAGGTTAGTGAACGAAATAGTGATGCCCGCGGCTGAAGCTTCACCTGCGCCGGCGGCACCCACGAGGAAAACAGCACCTGCCATCATTCCCAGAATCGCAAGCACAGACGAAACAAGTGCGATCAGTACCGCGATGAGGAACTTCCCCAACACTATCTCCGTGCGCGTCGCAGGCATCGTCAACAGCGCTTCTAATGTCTTGCGTTCTTTCTCGCCGGCGGTTGTGTCCATTATGAAGTACATCGCTCCTGTCACCGCATAGATCCCTAGAAACAACGGTAGAAGTATCACGAGGAATATCGCACCCACTCCCGTTACGCTGACAGCTCGAACTTCAGTTTCTATTGGATTGAGGGCTTCCGGAGGGAGCCCGGTCTTTGCCAGCCTTTCCTCAACAACTTTGTTCGCGTATTTTGTGACAGCGTCTTGGACGAGACTGAAGGCGATCGTGCCTCGAGTGCTGCTCTGGTCGACGAAGACTGTTATTGTCGCGGTTTTGTCAGGGCCTTCGAATATCTGTGAGAAGTTGAGTGGAAGAACCATTCCGAGTTCGTAGTCTCCGTTTTGGATCAATTTCGTCATGTTCTCTTCGTGCCCGATCCTGACAATGTGGACTTGAGCTGAGGCAAGGGTTGCTAGGAAGTCGTCGGATGTGCTGTCGCCCTGGATGACTGCTACCCGCACCGGGTTCCTCTCAGGGCTTGCCAAGAACATGGGCAGAAACATCAGAACCGGGAGAACGATGATCGGGATCAGTATCATCGCGAGTATTGTTCGTCGATCTCGCAGTGCATCTTTGAGCTCCTTAGCAGCGATTACTCCGATCCTTCTGACATTCATCTCGGGCACCTCACTCGGTCACCAGTTGCACGAATATGCTCTCCAAGTCCTTTTGCGAGGTCAGGGCCTGAAGTTCTTCGACCGTTCCCATGCCGACTATTCTTGCATGGTCGATGATCGCTATCTTGTTGCAGAGCTTCTGCGCTTCCGTCATGTTATGCGTAGAGATTACGATCGCTTTTCCTTCTTGGCGGAATCGTTCCACGAATGTGTGGATGTGGCGGGCACTCATCACGTCCAGCCCCGCCGTTGGTTCGTCTAGGAGCAGGACCGGTGGGTCATGGATGAATGCTCGGAGCAGGGCAACTTTCTGTTTCATACCTTTCGAGAAGTCACCGACCTTCGTGTTCGCTCTGTCCGTCAGCTCCATGGTATCGAGGAGTTCATCAGCTCTCTTCGAGAGTGAATCTTTAGGCATTCCATGTAGTCTTCCGTAGTAGAGTAGGTGTTCTTTTGGTGTGAGGCGGTCGTAGAGTCCGGCATCCTCAGGGAGGACACCGATCGACGCACGTACCTTCTGAGGTTCTCGAAGCAGATCATAGCCGGCAATGGTGGCTGTTCCGCTGGTTGGTTTGAGCAATGTGCTGAGTAGCCGCATTGTGGTTGTCTTGCCGGCGCCGTTTGGGCCGAGAAGACCGAAGACTTCCCCGTTGTCTACTTCGAATGTGACTTGGTCGACGGCAGTGAATTTCCCGAACATCTTTGTCAGCGACTTGCATTGTATCAGCGCACGCACACCCTTTGTGGACTCGAACGCGATCTCAGATCAGTCTCACGTAAATGAACTGGTTGGTTCATTCAGTTCTCAGAGAGATTACAAATGAGAGGACTTATGAGGGTCAGGAAGTGTTTCGGACATCTCGAAGAAGCCAACGCGATGTGGGGTTGAATCTCCCTCAATGAGTCTTCTACTGGCCCAGAAAGGTCGAGTGAACATTCCTCGCGGATCGAAGGTATTCTGCATATCTCACAAAGATGACCCTGACGGACTTGCGAGCGCG
>JALHTB010000120.1 GCA_022865625.1 Candidatus Bathyarchaeota archaeon | reverse complement strand
CTGTTGGACAAGAAGGTCGGTGTAGCCGTTATTGGTGCTGGTTTCGTCGGCGGACAAGCACACGTCCCGGCATTCAACAAGATACCTGGGTCAGAACTCGTAGCATTGGGAGACCGTGATGAGCAGAGGATCAAGAAGTACTCGGACAAGTATCACGTGAAGTACTATCTCGACTACGACCAGCTTCTGAATGATCCGAAAGTAAACGCGGTTGTCTTGGCGGTTCCGACACCGTTTCACTTCGACATGTCCATGAAGGCGATAGCCAAGGGCAAACATGTGCTCTGCGAGATGCCTCTCGCCCCCAGGGTCGCTGAAGTGGAGAGGCTTGGAAGAGAAGCTGATAAGGCCGGAGTCACGCTGATGCCGGTTCTCAATTTCCGGTTCACGCCGAACTATGTGAAGGCTAAGGAACTCATCGATGCCAGGAAGATTGGGAAGCCTGTGGCTGTTTCCTTCAGGGAATTCATAGCGGCCAAGGATCTTGCGGCTCAATGGCCAGCTGATTCGTGGGCATGGAACATCGAGAAGAGCGGAGGCTACCCTGACTTCACGCTGTCCGTATGGTCCATTGACCTTCTGAGGTGGCTCTTGGACGCTGAGATTACCGAAGTTGAGTGGAAATCGAGCTACGCGCCTTTGAAGGAATTTGGTGGCATAAAGTCCTACAATACGATGGGGCTTGTCAAGTTCTCAACCGGGGCTGTCGGCGCTCTTCATTTCAGCTCAATGGTGGTACCCACAGCAGGGACAAGTCGCCTTGAAGTCTACGGAGACAAGACTCTGAATCTTCAGGCGAATTGGAACGACTCGCTCACATTAGTCGGGCAAAACCCAGAGCGACAGGAATGGATGTTCAGAGAAGGCGGAACAAAAGTCTGGGGCCACTACCAACTCGACGAATACTTCATTCAATGCTTGCTCAGCAAGAAGAAACCCAAGATAACCGCCGAGGACGCAGCCAAGGCAATCGAGGTCGCATCAAAGATAGTCAAGTAGAAGCCTGTAGGCTTCCACTCATGCGGTCACGATAGCCATAGTCTCCTTCAGGACATCGGCGTTTATTCTGCCAGATCTGAAGGTCTGCCCAGTCCTGGTGTTGTTCACTGAAACGGCAGCTGGCGCGAAAAGGTTAGGGTCGATCTTGTAGAAATCGAACCCTGCCGCCTTGAAGATCTCATAGAAGGGCTTGCCGTATTCTGCGGCAGTCGAGGACGGCGCTTTTGCCACGATTTCCCTCAATCTCTGATCATCTTCAAAGTCTACAGTGTAGTATGTTTCTCCACCGTAATACAACGCATCATTTGCTCGGCCCATTGCTTCTGCGGATCTGGGATGAATTGTAGGGATTGGAGCCGATCCAAAGGCGTGGGTGATTTTCTTCGGATCGAGACCGAGTCTTCTCAGTTTGTAGATGCCTATCTCCGCGATTCTGCCGGAGATTTGAACAGCGCCAGCAACTGAATTCGTTGGAGTCACGAACACATAGACCTTCGATGGTCTGACACCACATTCCGATGCAACATAGGAAATCGCATCATCAGGCGGGAGCTTGTCAGATTCGAGAACTATGATTGCGACATCTGCCTTGTCTCTGTATTCGATTTCGGCG
>JALHTB010000119.1 GCA_022865625.1 Candidatus Bathyarchaeota archaeon | reverse complement strand
TCCAGATTTCTTCCGCGGTCGTCTCATAGTGTGCTAGAACGTTGTAGCAATTTGCGAACTGGTTTGGCATGAAGTACTTCTCCGGGTTCTCTGCTACTATCTTCTTGGCCAAGTCTTCGGCGCCATTCATTCCCTGTGCGCCAGGAGACAGCACTATGCGAGCGCCGTGGATCATGAGCATCCTTCTTCGCTCCATGGTCATCGTCTCAGGCATCACAAGCACGAGCTTGTAGCCTTTCACAGCACACACGATTGCGAGGCCGATGCCTGTGTTTCCGCTCGTGGGCTCGATCACAATCTTGTCCTTCGTGAGGACGCTGTCTGCCTCAGCATGCTCAATCATGTACTTCGCAATGCGGTCCTTCACCGACCCGCCAGGGTTGAACTTCTCGAGTTTCAGATACATCTCAACATTCGAGTTCGAGTTGATGCGCTTGAGTCTGAGCATCGGGGTATTGCCTATGAGATCTAATACGTCATCAACGATCATTAGGACAACCCGCTGTAGTCTCCCATTCTAGAATGCAGCCGAAATAATAAGCGGCACGATATACGTGAGAAAAGACGACACAGCCAACAGAGACAGAACGTGAAGGCTCAAAGTACGGACTTCAGGTCATCGGCGCCTTGCAGTAGTTCTTTTCTTCCTCACCTTGAGCACGTACAGTGTCTCGAAGAATAGAGATTGCTGACGGAGTGTCTCAAAGCTAAGATCGGGATGACTCATCTCTAGCTGCTCCGGGCCATTCAGCGAGCTCGTCAATATCAGTCCGAATCCGTCCTCGGCCAGATGTGGACCTAGTTGATCGAGGAATCTATTGATGACAACTGTCCCGTGCTTTCCACCATCCACGGTTCGGTCGTCGAACTTGGGCGATGGAAGATAGGGCGGATTGAACACAATGATGTCGAAGCGACCATCGATCCTCGAAAAGAGATCGCAAGAGATCAGTTTGAGCGTGATTCCTAGTCGACCAGCTAATGACTTCAATTCCTCGATGGCACCGGCGTCTATGTCAGAAGCCGTCACATCCGCCCTTTTGTTGGCACAATAAGCTGCAAGAATTCCGGATCCAGTTCCGACATCGAGGACTCTCAGTCCCTGAAGAGGCAAATCTGCCAAGGGTTCCAGCATGAGGAAGGTATCCTCGCGAGGTTCGTACGCAACCGAACCTTCTTGCCTTGCGGCTAGGAATTCCGCGACGAATTCCTCGACCTGCGGAGCCTTGGAAACCATTGGTTGGCCTTCATGGTTCCTTCATGAATTGAATGAACTCTCTTACCGTGCGGGGCTTGAGGACATAGTTGTGTGCTTTCTCATAGGCAATCGTCGAGTGAGGCTCTGCTCCATAATCGTGTCCAGGATAGACTTCGATTTCATCAGGAAGTTTCGCCAGTTTGTTGAATAAGCTGTCATAGAGCTGTTCTGAGCTCCCTCCTGGCAGGTCAGTCCTCCCACACTCTCCGACGAAGAGGGTGTCTCCGGACACCAGCTTGTTCCCGACCAAGACAGATATAGAATCTGGGGAGTGCCCGGGTGTGTGAATGAATCTGACCTCCAGAGAGCCGACTTGAAGCACATCCCCATCCTTGACGCTGATGTCCTTCTTCAGTTTTGAAGCGTCGTGGGCGACTACCTTCGCCCCAGTTGTCTCTGCCAGTTCATCGTTTCCGGAGGTGTGATCGTGATGGTTGTGCGTGTCAATGATGAAAATGACACGCAGATTGTGTCTCTTGACGGTGTCTTCAATCTTGCTGACATCCCATGCTGGATCGACTACGACGGCCTGACCAGTCTTCTCGTCGCCAATCAAGTATGCGAAGTTCTGCATCGGCCCCAGCGGTATCTGCTCGAATATCATGGAGTAGCTCCTTGCGTGGAGACCACAGGACATGTTGTCATTCTGAAATGTGTTTCGCCATGGCTTAGGAGGATAGTTCGCGGAGTCTTCTAAGGTTCGTCACGTCTGTTCCACGTCTGTCGATCGGAGTCTCCAGTATCAAAGGTAGCTTGCGAAGACTGTCGTTATGGAGCATGGCCTTGAAACCCTGCTCACCGATGTATCCCATCCCTATGTGCTCATGTCTGTCGATCCCTGACCCGAGATCACCTTTCGAATCGTTTGCGTGAATCACCTTGACCAGATCCAGTCCGACTATCCGTCCAAGTTCGTCAACTGTCCTCTGAACAGATTCCGTGTTCCTGAGGTCATACCCAGCGGCAAAGGCATGAGCCGTATCAAAGCAGACTGCTACACGATCCCTCTGCGACACATGGTCCAGGATTTCTCGTATGTCTTCGAATGATGATCCCATGCTGTTCCTTGTTCCTGCAGTGTTCTCGAGCAACAGCATTGTTCTCGTTTTGGAAGTCTCGAGCGCGGTGTCTACTGCTTGGATGAGTTGTTCGAGGCCCACCTCTCTGCCTTTCCCAAGGTGGCTCCCAAGGTGGGTCACAAGATATGGAATATCGAGCAGGTTGCACCTCTGAAGCTCCAGTGTCAGTGTCCTAACCGACCTCTTGTATAGTCCTTTCTTGGGGCACGAGAGGTTGGGCAGATATGGCATGTGCGCAATCGCCGGGTCAATTGTCGAGTTCCTGAGCTTCTGTCGGAATCCCGACACGTCATGACTTGAAAGTTTCTTGAGCTTCCAGCCGCGCGGGTTGCGAGTGAATATCTGGAAGGTGTCACAGTTTTTCTCCTTTGCCCGGTCGACAGCTTGATCGATCGACCCCGCTATCGACACGTGGACTCCGCATCTTATCGGGGCATCAGTTGGCATTTCAGCTACACCACAATGAACCACGGAGTCTGCAAGATCAGCACGCTTACAGAGAAAAGGAACAGAGAAAAAAGGTTGTGGAGTCTTCCTTCAACAATCGGTCATTTCACGTTCTAGTCGCGTTTCTTTAGTTTGATCTCGATTGTCGAAACGTTTCTTGTTTGTCCCTCGTCACCAAGCACTTCGGTGCCGATCTGGATGTCACTGATGGCTAGCTTACCTTCGAAGAAGCGTCTCCTGCAGACTTCGACAACATCCACCGCCTTGGAGATCGCTCTTCCGCGAGCCTTCACTGAAATGTCTCCGCCGCCCGTATTGGCCTGCATCACTATCGCCGTTGCGTAGGCCATGAGTGGCTTCTTGCCGATCAGGACGGTGTTCGAGGGTACGCCGCTGAGACGAACCGGCGAGGAACTGCCGCTACTTTGTTTTTCTGCCAAGCACTGTTCACCTCCCGAGCACATGCAATGTGAAGCGTGAACCCGAGGGGGCGGCTCAAATCCTTAAAAGAGTTACGTCAACTCCCGCATTATCAGGTCAAAGTCATACAAAGAACAACATGCTTGATCGAACAACTTTGCTGAGGCGACAAGGCTGAGGGCTCGGCACAAGTACCCCATGGTCGCC
>JALHTB010000118.1 GCA_022865625.1 Candidatus Bathyarchaeota archaeon | reverse complement strand
GGAATCACTCATCAAGGCACTCTTGTCCCTTTCCTGCATGCTCGTTGACAATCCCTCTATCACCGAGGTGGACATCAACCCGTTACTGGTTCTTGAACACGGCGCAGCAGCCGTGGATGCGCGCGCAGTTGTGGCATAGTTTCTCACATGGCGGTTGACATGGTCCGCTGGTGGGAAAACAGAGAAGAGGTCATCAGATGGTCACGCCGGCATGACGGTGAGCAGTCCCTCTCTGATCAAGTGGAGAATGATGTAGGATCCCGACTGCGAAAGACGCGAAGGCTGTCCAAGGTGGATCTGGTGAGAATGGTGAGCTGGAAGTTCGAAAGCTTGCCAGGAAGGAAGAGCCTTGTCCTAGGTTACGTTGACCCTGTTGGAGAGCACGAGATTTCGGAAGCCTTCCGTCGGGCTCTGGGTGCAGACTCCGATAAGACCAAAATCTCAGAATTGCTTGGACTGCCAGGCATAGGACCAGCAATGGCAAGTGTGATCCTGACTTTCTATGATCCAAAGGAATATGCCGTGCTTGATATTCATGCATGGCGCGAGTTGTTTGGAAAAGAACCCCAGAGTCTATTTCAGGGACCAAAGTGCCTCCTAGAGTTTCTCAGAAAGGTTCGACTCATCGCGAGAACGCATGCCCTGGACGCGAGGACTGTCGAAAAGGCTCTCTTCCAGCGAAATGTGACATATCGCAGAGGAATGAGACACATCTGACGGTTTCGAACCCTGAAGCCGCGCACTTGTTGGAGCTTACCTTAGTCTTGGTCTCAGGTACAGGAGAGCGGAGAACGCGATTGCTCCCACGAGAGGGGCTGTGACGGGATTTGTTTCGCCCTCGGTCATGAAGATCCAACCCATCACTGCAAATCCGACAATTCCGCTCACGGCACTGATGGCTGCGAAGAAGACTGCGAGTCTTCTCGAAAGAGGAAGTATGAGTGCTATGGCGACTACAATGCCGACTCCAGCACTCAAGTAGTACGAGATTGGGATACCAGAATGAACCGAATAGTGCGCCACCGTTCCTTCGACCGTCCACAGAAGCCTTGCTATCGCAGCGAGAACATAGACAACTGCGACACTGTTGAGCTTCAACTTGCGTCCTTACATCCACGGAGCGCTCTGCCATATTCTTTTCCCAAAAATGGTACGTGAGGGGGCATTCGAACCCTCGAAGGTTTACGCTGTAATATCGCTTTGCCGGTGCTTGGACCGGTTTGGCCAGTTTCGGTGTTAGAAGTTCTCTCGCTTCTCTCTGGAGTGTCTGCAATTCCTCGAACTGCTTGTCGTTCATGGAAATGTTGCTCGCAATTTCAATCGCATCCTGCCTGGTGAAGAAATCTAGGCCTTCCAGTTGCGAGATCTTCTCTGAAAGGTCCGGGGTACAACAGCGTACGGCTACCTTTCTGAACACAAGTCATACGGAGTGACTCGCTCAGCGAGATGACTACAGAGCATTTTCGTGAGGTGTCCGACACATCGAAGGGAGTGTCCGACACACCAAGCAGAGTATGCCCTTTGGCGTGCCATTGTACAAAAGACGGCAAAGATGTCCAATATGCTTTAGTCCCTTCACCGATTCGTTCGTATCACTGGGGAGTCGGGGTTGGCTGGACCACGTGATTGGCTTGGCGCTGTTGAGAAGGCGGATAGCATCCTTCAGAGATTCCTCCAGTTGCGGAAGTGTAAGTTCTGCGGAGCGGCGATCTCGGAGAAAGAAATCTTCTGCGATAGATGCGGAAAATCGCAAGTCTAGGACAAGACTAGCTAGCTTTCTTCCATTTGTCTCGGTTGGCGACGCCGATTATGAGATAGATTAGCCCCAAGGAGAGAATTGGCATAGCGATGATAAACGATACGCCGAGCATCAGGAATATGAGCATCCCAACGATCCCTGCGGGAAACATTGCAGTTCCCATGACGAAGAGGAGGTTAAGCTTGAGACATGGGTGAAAGAAAAACGCGGGGAGGAGAAGAGCCGGAGCCGACAAGTTAACAAAACCATATTGACTAACTAGACGCAACGAGACTGGCTTGAGGCTTCTTGACGGTCCCCGTAATCGTCATTCGCGCCACCTTTGGTTGCTCAAGGAGATCCCATTCCCCCCGCAAGCCACAGCTCAACGCTCCCAATTCAATGTGCAACATGGCGATGCCGCAGTCCAGACGTTTCGATACCTGAAACCCGGGCTCTATCGTCCTTACGAAAACAGTCACCGAATCCTGTTCAACATGAAAGCCCCACGGTTGCCGGTTGACGGCAGAAGGAGCGAGTCTAGCCGCTTCAAGAGACACTCTCACCCATTCCGGCCAGTCACGTTCGCTAAGCCCGGTCGTAAGATGAGATAACGGATGACGCTTATGCGTTCGACCAAAGCCAGTCATGAGCTTCTCTTCAAGAGACTCGTTCTTGCACACGTATCCGATGGGAGTCACCGCCAGAACGCTCTCATTCTCCTGTGTTTCAGCAAGCCTAGCGGCGACTTCCGGCCTGAAGAATCCGCCAACCCAACACGTTCCTAGCTGCGAAGCCGTCGCTTCCAATACGACGCCTTCTCCGGTATAGCCGACCGCTTCTTGCACTTTGGGACTGCGCGTATTGCCGATGAAAGCAACGAAGGCAGGCGCATCTCTGACTTTGCCGAATGATCCAATGGCGCCTTTGAAGACGGCGTCAGACGATTCAGATACTAGCACAGCTCGCACATCTGGAAACGGCCTGAACTCCTCACAGAACTTCCGGAACCTTTCCAACAGGTCAGGATCGATTGGTTGCGTATGGTCAAACTGTCTACGCGACCTTCTCTTGCTGATGACTGGATACCACCTTTGAGCATATGCTTCGATAGCGAATTGCACAGCTACAGACCCCGCTTCGCATCCATATTGTCCGAAGATAACAACACTCGCTGAAATGTAATCTCGAGACATTACCCTACAAGATCTTCTTGAAGACCCACCTTTCCCTGCCCAGTTTGCATATCTTGGCGAATCCCGTGGAATCGAAGAGGTCTGGAGTCCCGTTCCAGAGCATATTTGAGGAATGCCTCTTCTTGGGATCTACTGGGTAGGCTTCAACCGCTTCGGCGCCATGCTCTTTCATGTAGTCAAGAGCGCCCTTCAAGGCCGCTGTTGCCACGCCTTTTCTTCTGTGGTCGCGGTCGGTGAAGAAACAGGTTACCCTCCAGAGGTCACCCTGGTGTGAGGGCTTGTAGTCCTTCATGATGTCGATGCGTGGCAGTTCTTTGCTTGGACCGAACTGGCACCAACCCACAGGTCTTCCACCATGATAGACGAGAACGCCATGTGCTTTCCCATCCCTCACCAGGGCGTGCTTTTCCGCTTTGTTCTGCCCGCGGCTCCTGCCTCTCCAACCTCCTGCGACGTGGTAGAACATGCACCAGCAACCACCTTGCACGCCACCATGCTTCTCGAAAAGTCTCTCGAAATCAACCCAAGTCGAAGGCGACAGCTCCTTCGTCTCATAACGAAGACTCATGGAAGGCATTCCTCACTAACCAGAAGATAACGCACACAACCGACATATCAACCGAAGCTTGACAGCCCATTGTTCATAGTACACGCGTGAATGTCATAGCCATTAGACGATTTGATTCACTTTCTAGATCTAGAAAGAAACGGCCAATTCACGCATGATCCCCTGTGATCTTATGGGAATCCCTCCTCCCACACAAAAATTCAAGAGTTCAAATCAAGACGCCCGCACCAACGGGCCCACACACACAAAATCAATCAAAAACCACGACGGAACGAATGTGTTCGGGGAGGAATCCCCAGACGACCCCTCTTTCCCTCTGTTGTCTATTCCGGGCATGCAGCTAGAGATCTCTTGTTCCGCACACACGAAAAAGAACGAAGACGAGGCTCGTGATCATGTGGCTTTGGCAAACTCAAGAAGTATGACTTAGAACCTGATGCGCACCGCGCCTAGTCGTACCCTACTATATCGAGGACCTGAACCAGAATTATCGCGTAGAGTGTAGGGTCATGTCCGACCACAAGATAGAGACGACGGGCCCCGTTCCTTGTCCTAAATGTGGCGAGGGTCTCATGCTCGCTTTTGCTCGACCCAGTCTCAAGGCTGGAGAAAAAACGGACAAACAGTTCAGCCACTACGAGAACTATTACAAATGCTCTCGGTGCGGATATGAGATGCGCCAAAGGAAGGGAAACATGAACATGATGAAGGAAGGGAAACACGAACTCGATCAAGATGAAGTGGACGACGACGGAGAAGACGGAGATAACGGAGACGAGGTCGACTCTCGGCAGAGACGACGAGACCTCAAGTGAAGGAGGTGAGGTCTCGTCATGTCAATGAGAACAAGGAGATTGAAAAAACTGCAAAGAGAGAGCAGAAGGGCAGACGAGCAAGGGGCCGACCTCGACAACAAAGACGAACACGAGACTGAGTTGGCTATTGTGTTTGTCTAGACCGTTCTTCCGGTGTGCAAAACCTAACGCTGAGCCTAATTCGAGTGGTACGTCTCTTACCTTTGGTGAGCCGTTCTCCTCTGTCTGTTCTGCCTTGGCTTCCATCGACTTCGGCTCTTTGCTCCGCTTCCCATCCCCCGGAGTCGAAACTTTCCCTTTCTTCCCTTCTCTTCTCCCTTGACTCCGTGAGTTCGTGGCCTCGACTCTCCTGTTCTTATGCCAGTCCACTCCTCCTTTCACTTGCGGTCGCGTTTGCGTGCGGGCAAGTCTTCTCGATCAACGCATCTGTGTCGGCGCTTATGATCTGAACCTTCTCCTTGCTTTCCCTCTCGCTCCTCGCCTTCGTCTCGTCGCTCGCTGTGTTGCGTGTTGGTCTTATTACCCGCCTTCCCGCATTCATGAATTGGAATCGGGAGATGCCAAAGAAACGTCGATCCCCTGAATACAGGCTTGTACAGGATTCTCAAAGCCATCAAGCTCGACAAAGACTTGATCCTGTCTCAGTGGTCATGCAGTCTGGACGACCGACAGGAAAGCAGGTCGAAACAGCCTATGGTTATCTGAACACATGCGCCAAGAACGCCGGAAACAACAGCGAGCTGGATGAAGTTAAGGAGGCGGACAATCTCCTCTTCGAGAGACTGATCAGCACCATGTGGGCTCGCAAAGTCAAAGATGCGCACAGACAGATCAGTGCAGCCATTCGGAAGAGAAGCAATGAACTGAGAGAAACAAAGTCCAAGACTAAAGTGGCAACAAGCTTTCCTCTTTCAAAAAGCAAGTAGTGACTAGTGCCCAAAGCGAGTGCGGCGTTTCCGGCGCAAGCGTACGTGAGGAGGCGCCAACCATTCTTCTCTCGCATTCTTCGATCATCCATAGAGGGATTATCACTGTGGTTCAACTACAGGGCGTGTAGGTCACCCTACCGGGACCTCGTATCAGAAACAGACGGAGGCATACGTCACGTTGCTACCAGAACTACAACGACTGTACAACGCTTGCTGAAACCGTAGGCATTAGCTTCTCAGAGATCTTCCGGAGCAGGTTTGGTAGGTTAGCTCCTGTCTTCGAGCTTATTTCGAGTATTTCGTCTCCCTCGAATATCTTGCGAGTCTCCGCGAACACCTTGTCTAAATGTTCACGGGTCGCAAGGTCAACTTTGTTGATGCAAATCAGAACGGGAACGCCATGGATCTCCTTATTCATGATCTCGTGAGAGGCCGCGATCTTTCGAGTAACTGTCTCTATGTCATCGCTACCATCTACAAAGAGGAGAACAAGGTCAGAATTTGCCAGTTCGTTCAACGTGGTGTGGAAAGCGCTTAGCAGCAGAGGGCTAAGATCCTCAATGAACCCAATAGAATCAATCATGATGAAGGAATCTGAAGAATCCCCTGTCGCTTGTGTGGAGACTTTCCGTGCAAATGTGGAGAGCGTCGTAAAGGGGCCCAAACCTATTTCCTTCGATTCCGACGCGAGCCTGTTGAACAGTGTAGTCTTACCGCTTTGAGTATAGCCTGTCAACGCCACGATTCGGAAACCAGCCTTTCCTCGACGTTCACGAAGACGACTGCTCTTCGATCTAATGTCACGGAGCTCCCCTTCGATCTTGCTTATCCGTTTCCGCGACATCGCTTCATAGGCTTCGTATGGATACTGGCCTGGCCCTCCCCTTCCCATCTGTTCACTCGCAATGCCACGCATTCGGATTGATTCTCTGCCCCAGGAGAAGGTGTAACGCAGTTTAGCCAATGCGATCTGGAGTCTAGCCTCTGTTGTAGCGCAACGTTTCTCGAACACTTCGAGGATGAGTAAGTTCCTGTCGAGAACGTGAACATCGCCGAGTTTCTTCTTGATCCGGAATACTTGGCCTGCGGAAAGTTGCCGAGTGAAGATTACAGCTTCGATTGAGTCTTCTACGACGGTCTTCTCGATCTCATCGATTTTCCCTTTGCCAACGCAATAGGCGGAATCTACCGAGTCCCGATGCTGCGTGACTTGGCCGACCACGTTGTAGCCAGCAGCTTTCGCTATGTCGTTCACTTCATCTATTCTCGGTTTGCTGCGGGGAAGAATACACTCTACGAGAAGCGCTCTCAAATCCGGCACGAACTTTGGTTGCAGAGCATTCGCCATTTACTCTAGTGTTAGAGTCATTTTCCTAGCGGCTTCTACTCTGGCGCAGCCTGCGCAAAGGCCGCTCTCAGAAAGCAATCCCATCGAGAAGACAGGGCCGCCACATTTCTTGCATGTTGCTGGAAGTGTCATCAGTACGTACTTCATGATCACTAGCTGTGTTGCTAGCTATAAGGAAGAGACCAAACGTCACGTTTTCGCCAGCCAATCACTTCAAAATGGACTCATTCTCGATGGGTTGCAGAAAAAAACTGTCAAGCTCCGTCAGTGGAAGATACGCTGGCTATTCTGAGGCGTTTCATGATCAGAGGGGAACAGAACGAAGTACTCGGCAATCCCAACCGAGACCTTATTGAGCGTCGCCGAACCATCTTCGCTTATGGCAAGGATCAGTGCGATCGTTCGCCGGCACAATAGAAGACCGGGTGGGACTCACATATACGAAACCAGTGACGAGATCGCTCACTCCTGGCAGCTGCTTACCCGAGAGCAGCAAGTCAGCCTAGATGATCAGGCCGCGAAGAACCGTGAGGACTTGCCAGTGCTTCTTGAAAGGTTGTTGAAGGAGCGAAGGCTATAGTAGCCCAAGGTGGATGTCTTCGGCGTCAG
>JALHTB010000001.1 GCA_022865625.1 Candidatus Bathyarchaeota archaeon | reverse complement strand
GCAGTACTGCTCGTGGTCGTTCTTGGAGTGCATCTTTGGCTGGCCAATTTTGGGCAAGCCACGGCATCATTGCGAGCGATACTCGGAGTTATCCTGTTAGGGCTCGCGTTGTTTCATGGCCTCAACGGCGTGCGAACTGTAGTCTTAGATTTCAATGTCGGAACTCAAGGGAGAAGATTCGTAACCATGATCCTCTTACTCGTCGGTGTCGCATCACTGTTGTTCGGAATGCACGGGCTCTGGCCCCTGATCGTCGGAGGATAAACTGAGGCGCCTGAATGATGTTTCAGCATGATGTAATCATCGTTGGGGGCGGACTCGCCGGCCTCCGAGCAGCTATCGAAGCTTCAGCACTCGCCGACACCGCCGTCATAAGTCGAGTGCATCCGCTGCGGTCGCACACAAAGGCTGCCCAAGGCGGAATAAACGCAGCACTCGCAAACGCTGAGAAGGGCAGAGATGACACCCCGGAGAAACACGCCTTCGACACGGTGAAGGGAAGCGACTTCCTCGCTGACCAAGATGCCGCAGAACTCATGACGAGCATGGCACCCGCATGCGTATTCGAGTTCGAGCATTGGGGATGCGCCTTTAGCCGAACAGACGAAGGAAAAATCGCTCAGCGGCCTTTCGGTGGGGCAGGTTATCCTCGAACCTGCTACGGCGCGGACAGAACCGGACTCTACCTCCTGCAGACCGTCTATGAGCAGTCAGTGAAGAGGGACATCAAGGAGTACCAGGAGTACTTCGTCACGTCGCTCATCGCTGACGAAGGATCATGCGGGGGAGTCATCGCGCTCAACATCAGAACAGGTGAGTTCGTTCCGATCATTGCGAAGGCAACGATCTTGGCGACCGGAGGTCTGGCTTGGATATACAGCATCTCCACGAACTCGATGATCAACACCGGTAACGGAATGACGATCGCATATCGGGCGGGCGTGCCTCTGAAAGACATGGAGTTTGTCCAGTTCCACCCGACGGGGCTTTACCCGAACGGCATACTCATCACTGAAGGGGCTCGAGGCGAAGGCGGCTACTTGGTCAACGCCAAGGGAGAGCGCTTCATGGAACGATACGCTCCGAAGGCCATGGAGCTCGCTCCACGCGACATCGTCAGCCGGTCGATCCAGAAGGAGATCGATGAAGGCCGAGCTTTCGAAAACGCATACGTGCACTTGGACCTTCGCCACCTCGGTAGAGAAAAGATCATGACGAGACTGCCGGGAATACGTGAGATCTGTCTCCTCTTCGGTGGGCTCGACCCGATAGACAAGCCGATCCCGATTCGTCCAGCCGCTCACTACACGATGGGAGGGGTAGACTGCAACCTGAACTGCGAGACACCGCTCAAGGGATTGTACGCCGCCGGAGAATGCGCATGTGTGAGTGTACACGGATCCAACAGGCTCGGTGGAAACTCCTTGCTCGACTGCGTTGTCTTCGGTAAGGTCGCTGGCGACAAGGCTGCAAAGTTTGCGAAGTCGCTGCCCAACAGAGTCGACGAAGGACTCGTTCGATCATCTTTGGAGAGAGAACAGAAGAGAATCGAGGCATTCCAGAAAGGAAACGGGACTGAAGAACCGACTGTACTGCGTGATGAGGTGCGCCTCATCCTAACTCAGAAAGTGGGCATGTTCAGGTCAGGTTCAGATCTCGAAGAAGCGCTCAAGCAGATCCGCAGGGCCAGAGAGAGATTCACTCAGCTCAGACCAGTCAACGTTGGCAAGGTCTTCAACCTGGATCTAATACGGACTTTCGAAGTGGAAGCGATGCTCGAACTTGCCGAGATGATTACAGCCTCAGCTCTCGCCAGGAAGGAAAGTCGAGGTGCACATGTCCGCTTGGACTTTCCACAGCGTGACGACGAACACTTCCTGAAGCACACACTCGCACACTATACGCCGACTGGCCCGAAGCTAGACTACTCAGATGTCAAGATCACGCGATACAAGCCGGAGGCGAGGAAGTATTGACAAAATGGAAGAACGGCGACACGGTATCACTGGCGATTCTGCGACATGATTCGGGGAAGATGAAGGAACCACACTACGAAGCCTTCCAAGTCAAGGCCGGGAAGGACACGACTGTGCTCGAAGCCCTGTTCCAGATACTAGAGAATCAGGATCACTCGCTTGCGTTTCGATACTCATGCAGGAGCGCCGTCT
>JALHTB010000117.1 GCA_022865625.1 Candidatus Bathyarchaeota archaeon | reverse complement strand
TTCTTTTTCTCATTTCTGGCGCTTGGCGAGAAAAGACGCTGTTCCTCCAGTTCTGCTCTATTCCCGAAGGGCTAGAACAACCAGCGCCAAGAACAACACCATGGCCGCAGAGAATAGCATGAGAGCTCTTTTCGACGCATCTTTGTGTCTTGTCGGGGACGTTTCTTCTCGTGTATGGAAGAGCAAGCGGCGAAACTCGTAGACGCCAATCGATTGGGAGAATTCGACAAGCCCTCCTAGGACAGTCAATATACCTGCCTCTAGCAACAACAGGTCCCCAATCACGCGCACGGAGGAGAACTCTACGAGCGAAAGTAGCTCTGAGATGGCCATGTCGGCAGCCAGCACGGCTGCTGCCATCAACAATCCTTTTCGGATTGACCCCAAATACGTGAGCAAGTTCCAGCACAACTATGGTGGAGAGCCCTGCTAATAACAGTCTCACGAAACAGACCGACAAGCAAGCGAAAAACAAAGGAGAGAAAGCGAAGCTCCCACAGCCGCGCGGGGTTGTATTCGATGTTGGCCACGGTCGCATTGTTAGCGGCTGTGATATGGGTCGCGCCTTATTTTTCGCTGCAACCTAGAGTGGAAGCACTGCCAGATACGATCCCGTTCTCGCAAGAAGGTTGGATGAGCTTCATACCTGACACGGCCCAGTTCGTCTCATACGTCAATTACCGTGATGCCTTCGTGGCCACCGGCAACTACAGTCTCTTTGGAACCGGCCCTCTGCTCGAGATCTATGCTCCCTCAGTTTCCATCGATCAGGCATCCGTCGAATACGAGGTCTCAATTGGTCTTCCCGGCGAAGGCTCCAAGGAGGAATCACCCACGGTCACAGCCCTGAGAATTGATTCCCAGAAACTGCGGAGTCTAGGCCAAGCTCTACAGTCTTCCGCACAAGTTCGCAGAACCGAGCAGAATGGTCATACAATCTTCAGTGTCATAGTTCGTCGCAGGGAACTGCAGACGCAGCTTGTGCCCGCGAACCTCGCGATTGAAGGAGGACATCTGATATTGACTCAGGGATTGGTGAACGTGAATTCACTTGTGAAGGTACTTGAAACAGTTAGCTACGAGCAAGGCCAGCTCTTCTCGCAGCAATCAGCACGCACGGCTTTGTATGCTTCAGGCGGAGCTAACGACCAATACTTGGCGCTCTTCATTGCCACTTTCCCCACCCAAATCGAAGGAGCGGAGATTGCGATGAAGACTGTAAGGACTGCTTCCCAGACTGTGACATCGCAGATCGCCTTCTCCTTCGACAGTCAAGACCAAGCAAAGACCCAGTACGCGAACGTGAAGAAACTCTACACTGGTGGGAAGGACTACTGGATTCTGGGGCCGTTCGATGTAGTCGCTTTCGAGTATGACATATCAAAACTTGGTGACCAGGTAAGGGGACTATAGACAAGGAACGCGTGATGTGTTCTACACGTGAGGAAGAGTCCGGTGTTATGTCTCAGGAGGCCCTTACGAAGTCACCTTCCCTCAACGCGAAAGCAAGGCGGTTGATATCTCCTGAAACCTCTCTATCTGCTTCCAATCTTTGCACAAGCCTCCGCACGGCCATGTGAGTACTTCTATTCGCTGAGCTAAGGTTTTCAGCTCCTCTAGTCTCCACCGCCTGAGAGGCGCATATCAATTCTATCGCCACTATGAAACGGACGTTCTCAACTACGCGCATCAGTTTCAGAGCAGCGGCAGGACCCATACTAACGAAGTCTTCGAAGTCAGCCGATGTTGGAATCGAGTCGACGCTTGCAGGATGGGATAGGATCTTGTTCTCCGAAGCCAATGCAGCCGCAGAGCACTGAGTCGTCATCAAACCCGAGCTCAGGCCCGGTCTTCCGGTGGCCGAAACTAGGAATGGGGGCAAGCCCAAGCTCAGCTTCTGATCAAGAAGCCGGTTGATTCTCCTTTCGACAAGGTTACCGACTGTCGTCAGAGCAATGCACATCAGATCGAGGACGATCGCGATTGGTTGGCCGTGGAAGTTGCCTCCGGACAGAACAACACGATCGTCAGAGAATATCAGCGGATTATCGTTTGCAGAATTCAGCTCTATCTCAATCACGCTGGATGCGTGTTCAACCGAATCGCGAACGGCACCCATGACTTGCGGGATGCACCTGAGGGAGTACGGATCCTGCCTGTGAAGGCCCTTGAGAACGCGCTCCTCTCCTGAACTAACGAGCTTGCTACCGTGAAGTAGCTGCATCATGTGGCGAGCACTTGCAGTCTGACCGGGATGAGGTCTGGCTTGGTGCAGTCTGTCATCAAATGCTTCGACAAGACCTTCCAATACCTCGAGCGAAACCGCCCCCGATCTTTCCGCGTAATCAATGAGATTCCTGGCGTCATGAACCATGAGCGCACCAATTGCGGTCATCATCTGAGTTCCGTTTATCAGCGCGAGGCCTTCCTTGGCCGCAAGTTGCACCGGACTGATCGAGGCCGCCTTCAAAGCCTCAGAGCTATTCACGCCCTTACCCTGATACTCAGCGCATCCCTCTCCGATCAATGTAAGGGCCAGGTGTGCAAGCGGAGCTAGGTCCCCGCTTGCACCAACGGAACCTCTTTCGGGAATAATAGGGTGGACTCGCGAGTTGATCATAGCGACCAACGTCTCGAGGGTCGGCAGTCGTATCCCTGAGAGCCCTTTCGCCAGGGTGTTTGCCCTGAGTAGCATCATTGCACGCGTGACATCCGTCGGCAAAGCAGGGCCAATTCCGGTCGAATGGCTTCGAATGAGGTTTAGCTGAAGTTTTTCTATATCTTCGGGTGGAATCGTCGTATTGCTAAGCGCGCCGAATCCCGTGTTGATCCCGTAGATGATTCTTGACTTGATCAGTTCGTCGAGAACTTCCCGCGACTTAGCGATCTTCTCACGCGCACTCTCCCGCAGTTCGATGCGCTCGTATCGCCGTGATACTCTGACCACATCCTCGATCGTAAGCGTCTTCCCGTCCAGGGTAACGGTCATTCTCGAATCATCTCAGGACTATCGCGTCAAAAAGGGTCTAAAGGTATCGGTAGACTACGTATTCGATCACAAGGACGTTGAGCGCCGCCTAGAGGAACCTTCTCTTGAGAGCTTGGCGTTCCGCGTCCATGACTAGCTCGAACAATCTGTCTGTGGCTCGCTTTTCCTTGCGCAGGATCCTCCTAGCATCTGCTGGGGTCAGTCTCTTTCCCGCTTGGACCACAACGGCCGTTTTTCCATACTTCTCCACGACCGAGGCAGATTCCGAGGCTTGCTCCACGATTCGTTTCTCAACCTTTGTGAGTGCTCTTCCCTTTCTCTGCATGAGTGCATTCAAATCGTCTGTGTCGCAGGAGAGCACACCAATGGACTTGGAACCACAACTCGCACACTTGACTGCAGTGGGCAGATCACGGACTCGAACGATCTCAGCGTAGTTCCAACATGACGTACACACGAGTGTCCTCGACTCGTTCAGTATCCTGGCTCGAGCGGAGTCGATGAGTATTCGCTTCATCTTGTCTGACGGGATGAGGTCAGTCTTCATGCTGATGCGTTCAATTCCGAGCCTAGCGATCGGAGTAAGCTCGTCCAATCCCGAAAGGACAGTGAGCTTGATGCCTCCGTCTCGTATTGCTGAGAGGACTCGTCCTGTGTTAGGCAGATCCAGGTCTTTCCTCAGGGTTTCATTCATCGTTTCTTCGAAGATGACTGTACCCTCAAACGTCTTCATGAGGCGTCCAAGCCTTACGTTGCTGAGGTCAACCCATCTGGAGATTGCTCCGAATCGTTTCGCAACGTGAACAATTCTGCGCTTGAAGATCCCTGTCTTCGAAGAAGATGCTCTTGCTAGGTTCTCAAGGTTCATGTCCCCAAGCTTGCGTAGCGTGTTCGCAACTCGCTCTGCATCAGCAGCCCCCGCTGAGTGAATCACAATCCGGTATGCGTCCTGTTGTACCCCTACCGTGGATCCCGCTTCCTCCGATAGAACATGTCCGACTAATCTCGCGAGTGTTCGGTTGACCAGCAAGCCGAAGTGACAACAGAGCACAACGTACTCGTCCCAGTCTTCGATCGTGACAAGCTCGTCGCTTGGGACATCTACGCCCATGGCCGCTTGGTCGAAGGTTTCAGACAGGGCTCTCTGCATTGTGTCAGCCGCGCATGGATATCTTGTCGACAGTTCTGAGACAATGCTCTCCTTGTTCCTGCCATTCCTGAGCGATTCAACTGCATACCTGCGGATCTCCCCAACCTCTGCCCCTATCTCGTAGGGAACAGGTATCTCTTCCCCTATCCAGCGGGGGATAGCTCCGGTCGGATCGGTGATCGCCCGAACATAGATCGTGTCCCCCTTGATGCTCTCCATCTTCCACGGGCTACCTCTGACGATGAACTTCGTTCCAGGCGTCCCATACTCCGCCACAAAGGCCTCATCCAGCACTCCGATTGGTGAATTCCCCGACTTGTCGACTACGAGGTACTGCTTCTCATCTGGGATCATTGAGAGCTTTCCGAAGTAGTAGGTGTAGATGTCCTTCAGTCGGCGTGGACGAAGGATGACTTGGTCCTGAGGGGAGAACCAACATAGGCGCGGAAACCTCGAATGCATGTATTCGACTACTCGCGTGAGGTCGGATTCATTGAGGTCCTTGTACGGCCCGGCGTTGTTGAAGATATCAAGTATCTCGCGGATATACCAGCGGCTCTTTTGGATCAGCAGGCCAACGATCTGGTGTGATAGCACATCAAGTGGCTTCTCAGGGACCTGGACAGCTTCGAGTATCTCTTGCATTGCCCGACGTGCTATTGCTAGTGCTTCGAGAGCGTCATCCGAATCCATTGCGATGATTATGCCCTCGGCTACACGCCCAACGCTGTGGCCGCTTCTCCCGACTCGCTGAATCAGCCTTGTAACTTGGCGTGGGCTCATGTACTGAATGATGAAGTCGACTCTCCCAACATCTATCCCTAGCTCAAGCGAGGATGTTGCTACAAGCGCTCGCAGTTCTCCGGTCTTCAGTCCTTGCTCGGCTGAGATGCGTGACGGCTTGGCCAAGGATCCGTGATGAATTGACACAGGAAAGTCTATGTCCCAGACTTTGAACCGGCTTGTCAGGACCTCCGCAACCGCCCGCGTATTGGTGAATAATATGACTGACTGGTGGTCCTCAATGAGGCCACGCATCAACTTCAGGCGTGCGGCAACTTCAGGATGTGTGTACAGTTTGCGCGCAAGGTGAGAACTCTCCGCATCCGGCTGAGGCAACTCTACACTCACTCTCATTCTGCGGCCTATTGGTACGCGTACCACAGCAACGGGTCTGTTGGCTCCCGCAAGGAATTCTGCGACCCTTTCAGGGGTTCCGATGGTCGCCGATAGACCGACTATCTGGAAGTCGCGTCCGGTGATCCATCTGAGCCGTTCGAGTGCCAGTGTCAGCTGACTTCCTCTCTTGTCCTCTGCGAGTTCGTGCACTTCGTCAACTATCACGTAAGCGACTTTGCGGAGGTTCCTTCGCATTATCCGTCCAGGCATGATCGCCTGCAGAGTTTCAGGAGTCAGAATCAGCATGTCCGGCGGGTTCTTTGACTGCATTCCTCGCTCTTTCGTCTCAGTGTCACCATGCCTGACAGCGACTCTCACGTCAAGGCGGTGACACCACCACTCCAACCTCTGAAGCAGATCGCGGTTCAACGCACGAAGAGGAGAAATGTACAGCACGGCAATTCCCGGCTCGTCGGTCTTCGAGGTCATGAAGCGGCTAAGAATCGGGAGCACTGCCGCCTCTGTCTTACCGGAAGCTGTCGGTGAAATGAGCAGGACGTTTTCGCCGGCCATGATCTTCGGAATAGCTTGCGCCTGGGGTTCCGTCGGTGCTGTGAAGCCGCGCTCGCGGACTGCTTCGAGAACCGGTCTCGCGAGTAGCGAGAACGCGTTGTCGTCCGAATGCTCCATGCGAACGCAGCCTCGAGTGGAGATACGACGTGCTCGATAAAAGCAAGCAGTGTTGTGATCTTTCCATATGATTCGGACTCAGTCGACTGTCATCTCAAACGTTTAAGAGAGATCTGCTTTCATCAACCCGGTACAGTCGTGAGATGATGCAAGATGCCTCTGCGACAGCCGATTGTGGTCGTGCTTGGTCACGTAGATCACGGAAAGACGACTCTCCTTGACAAGATCAGGGGCACGTCTGTCGCTGCTCGCGAGCCTGGTCAGATCACTCAGTGGATAGGCGCGAGTCTATTGCCTTCCGCAGTCATAAAAGAGACCTGCGGGCCGCTTCTGGAACAGTTCAAGATCAAAATCGAAGTGCCAGGACTCCTCTTTATCGACACACCTGGGCATGAAACATTCTCGAACCTGAGACGCAGAGGAGGATCAGCTGCAGACATAGCTGTTCTCGTCATCGACGTTTCGAAGGGCGTCGAGCCACAGACAACGGAGTCGCTGGGTATTCTCAAGGGACGCAAGACACCGTTTGTAGTCGCTGCAAACAAGATTGACTTGATCAAGGGATGGAAGTCAACGACGGATACTCCGTTCACGGTATCATTCAAACAACAAGCTCCAGAAATCCAGACCGAACTGGACAACAGGATCTACACCATAATGGGTGCCTTGTCGAGACTTGGGTTCAGGTCCGATCGATTTGATAGGATCACTGAATTCACAAAGGATGTCGCGATAATACCTACATGCGCTCGAACTGGAGAAGGCATTCCAGAATTACTCGCAATCGTTGCTGGCCTGACGCAAGCCTACATGCATGACAAACTTGAGACCAGGAGCGGACCTGCCCTCGGCACCGTTCTCGAAGTCAAAGAAGAACCAGGATTAGGCATGACTGTAAACGCGATCATCTACGATGGCGTCCTCAAAGTGAACGACACGATCGTACTGGGAGGAAGAGAGGGGCCGATCGCGACTAAGGTCCGGGCTCTTCTTGTTCCGAAACCCCTAGATGAGATTCGAGATCCGAGAGAGAAGTTCCTTAGCGCTGAGCGGATAGTTGCCGCTGCCGGCGTTAAGATCGCAGCCCCGAATCTTGACTTGGCTCTTGCTGGATCTGCGCTCTACGGAGTTCCACATGGCAAGAACGTGAAAGAGTACTCTCGCATGATAGAAGAAGAGGTAGAGAAGCTCAGGATACAGACCGATCGGAACGGTGTCATCCTCAAGACGGACACGCTTGGATCGTTGGAGGCCATAACCAACGCGCTATCAAACTACAACATCCCACTGAGACTTGCGGATGTTGGTGACGTCTCAAAACGTGATATCGCCGAGGCTGAGGCCGTCTGGGTCGACGACAGACTGTTGGCTGCAGTACTGGCATTCAACGTGAGGGTGCTTCCTGACGCTGAGGAAGAGGCGAGCAATGCGGGGATCAAGATCTTCAAGGCCGAGATAATCTACCATCTCATCGACGATTACGTCAGATGGTCCGAAGAACAACGGGCGGCCGGCATGAAGGCAGAGCTCGATAGCCTCATCAGACCTGGTTCAGTAAGGGTTCTGCCGGGATTCGTCTTTCGAAGAAACAAACCAGCGGTGGTTGGCGTTGAGGTCTTGGTGGGCAGGATTCGGCCTAAGTATCCTGTTATAGACGACAACGGGCGGAGAATCGGTGAGATCCTGCAAATCCAAGACAAGGGGAAGGATCTTCAAGAGGCCACGAAAGGCATGCAAGTTGCCGCTTCGATTGACAAGGCAACAGTTGGCCGCAATGTTGCCGAGGGACAGACCCTCATAGTCGATATTCCTGAGAAACATGTCAAGATCCTGCAATCTCGTTACGGTACTGAACTTAGCCCAGAAGAAGACGAGTTGATCAAGAGCCTAGTTCAGTTGAAGCGACGACAGAACCCGATCTGGGGCCTTTGAAATCGCTCTCAGAATCGTCGTCGTCATGAGCCTCATCGGGCGGAGGCCGTCCTGAGAGGTTTTGCCGCAACTGCGGACGCAGACAAACGTCTGTGTCTATCCGAGAAATTTCGCTAGCCGCGTTCTTTCTTACCGTGATATGCGGTCCATTTGAGCTTGCGAGGGTCTCTCTTGTAGATGAGGAGGCTCTTCCGACATCTCGCCGCGCAGAAGTAGAGTATTGTTCCATCGTTTCTGATGTACATCATTCCTGTGGCTGGGGGGAACGGCTTACCACAGAAAGAGCACTTGTTCGTCCTAGGCAATACATGACACTACCTGATCTTCTTGGCTTCGCGTTCAGTCTCCCTGAGTATGAGAATGTCTCCGACTCTGATGGGCCCTTTTATGTTCCGCGTTATGATTCGGCCTTTGTCTTTTCCTTCGAGGAGTCTGACCCGAACTTGGATGACTTCGCCCGTGACGCCGGTCCTACCCACGACCTGCGTGACCTCAGCAGGTATCGGTTCCTCTCTTGACTTCTCACGTGCTGCGGACATGTCTAGGCTTTGGCCCCGCTGCCGGTCCTAAGGCGTTCAGCTGAAGCGGTAACGTCCTTCAGAGTGTTCGCCCCTTCTCCAGCCTCTATCACCGAGACAGCCGCGCATCCGACGTCGATGCCGGCTGAACGACCCAAGTCCAGTTTGCTTGGGACGAACAGGTAGGGGATCTTTCTCTCTTCGCAGAGGATAGGTAGGTGAGCAACAATCTGAGGAGGCTCAACATCCTCGGCAATGAGCACAAGTTTCGCGATTCCGCGCTCAATGGCTTTTGTGGATTCGTTGGTTCCTTTCCTTATCTTGCCCGAATCTTTTGCTACTTGAACTACTTGGTACGCTTTGTCGATGGTCTCCTTTGAGGCCTCGAACTTGACGTAGGACGGTTTTGGCATTCGCTTCTCCTGCACATCTGCCAGCGGCTAGTCTAAGCAGCCGGCCTACTATTATCAATGTTTCTATGAGAAAAATAGCCTATTACGATCGACGCCGACATGAATTGCTCCTGAATCTTGATCGGGCAACAATCTTAAGCGCTCGTTGAAACTATCCTGAGTCACACGGACTTGGGTTCCCGATGATTTCGGAGACCGAGATCCTTCACATAATCAACGAGATCCACCAGTATGATGCGATCTTGGTGGAACTGAAGGATGGAACGATCTTTGGCATCGTCAAAGGGAGCGAATCTATGCCCGAGTACTTCCGAACCAGAGCAGCCGCCAAGACCGCAAGAGATCGACGAGCACTGCTAGAAATCGTTGAGGCGACTCGACCGGATGCCCACGTAGATTCAATAACGCTTGAGACGCTGCTGAATGGTCTCCGCGGAATGAAGACGCGCCATGTGTGGCTAGAGAGGAGAACGCCACCCAGCCACGAAATGGCATTCCTGAACCTGAAAGAGCTGGGAACCTTCCTGCGGAGACAAGGTGCATAGAATCGCAGCAAGGCTTCCAGGCGGAAGCTGCAACCTTAATAAACGCGTCACTTTGCCTATGTACGATTTCGCTCCGGCTTGGTGCGCATCATGGCAAAGTTCAAGGTAATCGTGTCCGACCCGCAGACAAGGAAAGCAACCGTGGCGGAGCTCGAAGGATCTAGAGCTCAAGTCCTAGTCGGGAGAAGCATCGGCGACATCATCGATGGCTCCCAGCTCGGGCTTTCTGGCAGCAAGCTCAGGATTACTGGTGGCTGCGACAAAGACGGCATCCCGATGCGAGCAGATGTTCACGGCGGAGCAAAGAAGTACGTCGTCCTTTCCGGCGGAGTCGGGTTCAGACCCAAAAGGGAAGGAGAAAGGAGACGAAAGCTGATTCGTGGTAGAATGATAACCGACGAGACGTATCAGGTCAACACCGTGGTCTTCACCGGTGAAGAGAAACCTGTCGAGAAGCCGCCTCCGGTCAAGGAACCTGAAGCAAAGCCGCTTCCACCCCGCCAAAAGGTTGTTGAAGCCCAAGTGAAGAAGACCAAGCCCGCGAAGAAGCCTGTCAAGAAGGTACGAAAGAAGAAGTAGCAGTGGTTTCAGCCAATGGAAATCAAGGTAAGCAACGAGTCGTACAACCCCCTGCTCAAGCGCAAGGAGATCAACCTTGAGATTGATCACAAGGGAGAGGGAACGCCACAGCGGTTCGACATAAGAGAGCGAATGGCTTCCAAACTAGGCGCCAAGATCGAGAACGTCTTTGTCGTCGGACTCCACACATCGACTGGACTCCAGAAGACGGTCTGCTCACTGCAGATCTACGACGACCCGTCCTTGGCATTGTCAACTGTTCCCGAGCACATGGTCATCCGAAACTTGCCGCCTGAGGAGCGAACCAAGGCGAAAGAAGCAAAGTCAGGTAAGGCAGAGAAGAAGGCAGAGGCCAAGCCT
>JALHTB010000116.1 GCA_022865625.1 Candidatus Bathyarchaeota archaeon | reverse complement strand
CTGCTTCTCTATCGCGTCATGATCATTCTTTGCGATCATCATGGAACCTGCCGCCATGGCTTCCAACCCTATGCTCTCGGGCGCAAGATCTGTCTTGCCCGTATCTGCGGCTCTCACGATCTTCGCCAGCTCGAGCAGGGCAGGATCTGTGAGGTTGTACTTCGCGATTATTGCGTCGAAGCTACATTTCTCTCCTATGTGACCCAGTTCAACGCCTTTAGCGTCAAACGGAACAGCACTCTCCTTTGCCACAGTCTCCTCCACTCTTTCAGGAGGCACAAAGAGGAATTGCGCGTTTGGATCCACAAATCGCTTGATCAGCCATGGACATGCGACCCTGTCTACGTGAACGTTCTCACGCGTAACCCACCTCATTGTCCAACATTTCCAAACCTCACCGATTGCTGATCGAAGCATTTATCGAGTGTGATTCGTTGACTTCATTCGCGAACAGTAGACGTAGTCAATCGACGACTGTGTGATGGAAGAGCGGGGCGTGCTCGTCCGCGATCATATAGCAGAAGCGGGGTTCACGTGAAATGAATGCCGAAGTGCTAGAGGGTTTCCCGTTAGAACTGAGCCTGGAGGAGGCTCTGGGGAAACTAAGGATAGGCAAGGAGAGAGCGGACAAGCTCGGTGCAAGTGAAGTCTTCAGAACGGCCATGTCCCTCATTCGTCCCAAGGCTCTCTTCGGCCACGCATACGTGAGCAGACACAGACCGGACAGGGTGCAAGTAGAAGATGTGGGGTTCACCAGCCGAATACTGTCAAAGAACCTGGAGGAAGTGGAGAGAGTCTTCCCTTACATCATAACCATAGGGGAGGCTCTAGAGAAGGAGGCCCATTCGTCTGAAGGAATCGCGAAAGGGCTCCTCCTCGAAACCCTTGGAGATCTCGCACTGGGATCATCCTTAGAGTACCTTGAGAACCATCTTTCGGGGCGATTCGGACTTGGTACGCTCTCGAATATGGGTCCTGGGCAGTTAGACTGGCCCATCGCCGAGCAGAGACAGCTATTCTCGATCCTGGGAGAGGTCAGGGGCAAGATAGGTGTCACACTGACCGACAGTCTACTGATGGTTCCTAGGAAATCGATTTCCGGCATCATCTTCCCAACAGATGTCACATTCACCAGCTGTCAGCTCTGTGAAAGGAAGAACTGCCCTTCGAGGAAGGCCCCATACGATACAGACTTGGCCAGGGAGTACATTCAAGACGGAGCGACCGATCACAGTCGGTTGGGATAAGTTTTAACTGCGATTCAGAGCCGTCAGATTACGGGGCTATTTGGTCCGAACGCGGGCCGAGAGACCCAATATCAACTGAATAACGGATGCGTTGTTTGGGAAGGAGATCGTGATGGCGGATAAGAAGGCAGACCTGGCAGGTCCCGGAATCGGAAATTATGAAGAGTTGGAAAAGATACTCCCCCGAGAGTATGGCTCGCTGCTTGACCGCAAGGACACGCAGAAGGCCATCTTCGCGGCGAAGAACTACATCGAAGAGAACCTGTGCAAGGAACTCAATCTGATGATGGTTCAGGTTCCCCTGATTGTGGACGTTGAGAGCGGCGTGAACGACATGCTCGACCGCGATGGCTCTCGTACACCCGTTCAGTTCCACATCTCCAACGACTACAACAAGCATCCAATTGATGCACAGGTTGTGCAGGCCGCGACAAAATGGAAGCGAGTCGCGCTGAAGCAGTTCGGAATGAAAGTGGGCGAGGGCATTTGCACTGACATGCATGCAGTGCGCAAGGACTACTTCCTTGACCACGACCACAGCGCCTACGTCGATCAATGGGACTGGGAGAAAGTGATCACGGCGGACCAGCGCAATCTGAATTTCCTGAAGGACACTGTCAGGAAGATCTGGAAAGTTCTCAAAGGCGCCGAAATTCACGTTCAGAAGCTCTTCCCACAACTGAAGACAGGCAAGTATCCGAACTTGCCCGACGAGCTCAAGTTCCTGCATGCTGAAGAGATTCTGGACATGTTCCCTGATTTGCCACGGAAACAACGCGAAAATGCGATCCTGCAGAAATACCCTGCCGTATTCATCATCGGTGTTGGCTGGGTGCTCAAGGACGGCTATCCTCATGAGATGCGAGCGGCCGACTATGACGACTGGGTAACCGAAACCAAATCCGAAGACGGGCGACCGATGCATGGTCTCAACGGCGACATCTTGGTCTGGAACCCAGTCACGAAACGTCGTCACGAGCTGACATCCATGGGCATCCGTGTCAACGCTGAAACGCTCAAGAAACAGCTGGAAATCACCGGTCAGCTTGATTTCCTAAAGTTGCCCTATCATCGGGGGATCATCAGCAACGAACTTCCGCTCAGCATCGGGGGTGGCATCGGTCAATCACGTACGTACATGCTGTTGCTCAGGAAGGCACACCTGGGTGAAGTCAGCGTTACCGTATGGCCCAAGATCCTCAAGGAGATCAGCGCCAAGAAGAACATCCACGTCCTGGAGTGAACGAATAATATTCACGTCGCAGAGCGTGCCCTGATAGGTCGGAGGTTACGCTGTAGAATCCCACTTTCCGATCTTGTCAAAGACGTTGATGTGTTTGGTCTTTGACTCTTTTCTGACGCCGACTAGTGCCAGCCTCATCTTCGCGCGTAAACCAATCAGGGCGTTCTCGAACCTCTGTTTGGGAAGGTGAGCAGCCTCACGCAGTTCAGGGGTTGACATCGGATGATCCAAAACCTCGAGCAACGTCTTTTCATCTCGTGACAAACCCTTTTGGGACCAATCCTCAGGCAGTTCTCTGACTTTCTTGCTTGATAGTAGCAGGAGGCTACCTTTCTCATCGACGGAGAGGAAGAGTTTCTTCTTCAGGTGGGCTTCTTCTGACCAACCCAAGACCAAACCGCGGCGAACTGTACTGTCACTCTCCTTGACCATGTCGCAAACGCGTGGATGCTCGCCTTTCTTGAACAAGTAGCATACGTCAACCCGATTGACAAGAGACACTAGGTCTTCTACTGAGTGAACCGCAGCCTGCCCCTCACGTTTGCTCCACATTCTACCTCCACTTCTGTGTTTCTGAACTCGTCAGTATCAGACGGATTCCAGTCAACCCTATGAGAAACAGATGATGTTGCGCGGTTGGGCTGAGGAACTTGAAGACGGTTGTCCTGAAATTGCTCGTCTGGTTATTCTCGATAATCGCCTTCTCTGCGATCATCATTGCCCTGGGGGGTGGGGCCGCCTTCATCAGCCGGCCAGTCGGAGCGCTATACGTCGTTCTATGGGCCATGTGGGGGCTCGTGACAGCGTTGGGACGGCAACGAGGAGTTGCCTCCTCCTATGACAGGAGCCAGCGAATCTTTACAGCCCTCGGCGGACCGATCATGCTTGGCATCATTGTCATGGCACCCTGGGAATACGCGAACTTCTCTGGACCAATTCCACGAGACGGACCAGTGGCTTGGATCGGGTTGGCTCTCTTTGCCATAGGCGACATATTACAGGCGGTGGCCATGCGGGCACTGCACGGTCTATACACATCGCGCCTCGGCGTACAACCGGGTCATCGGCTGATAACGAGTGGACCCTACGGCGTTGTTCGGCACCCGGGTTACTCTGGTGCTATCCTTTGCCTCTCAGGCATGGCCTTGTCCATGAGTAGCCTCATCGCGATAGTGCTCTCGATTCTATTTGTGCCAATTCTCATTTGGCGCATCCATCACGAAGAGGAGATGCTGTTGACGGAGTTCGGTAAGGAGTATCGAAACTACATGAGAAAAACGAAACGGCTGGTACCGCTGGTCTACTAGGGCTAGTGGGCTCTTGGAGCGGCGGCTTACCGATTGTTGCGTGCAGCGTAGAAGCCCACAATGCTTGTCCTCTTCAAGAACGGCGTCAGTAGGATCAGAATCACCACGATGACGGCCGTCACGACCGAAGTTGCGAAGATGATAGGGATTGCGGTTCGGTTGATTGCTATGCCGATAGAAGCCCAGATGACGACTAGTCCAAACGCGAAGTCTCTACGAGTCAATATCATGAGGACAGTGATCACGAGCGCGACGAGTATCACGAGGGCTGTCCACAGTGCCTGTGTCGGCTCTGGAATGCCGGGGACTAACACATTCAAGGCGGATGCAAGATTGGCAATGATGGCAAGTGAGATCCATCCCAGATAGACGCTGATTGATAGGTGCACGGCCAGCTTTTGGTTTCGAGGCACCTCACTCTTGCCGATGCCTAGGCGTTGGTAGATCAAGAGCAGAGTCAGAAGAAGCACAGCCATCGGGGCGAGGGAAACAACGAAGAGTGCCGGAACCCCGTATGAGTAGTGGAAGATGAAAAGCCAACACATGTTGGCGACGGCGCCGACTAGGTACAGGAAGCCGATCTGGTTCAGGTAGGCTTCTGAGCGTTGGCTCGGTTTTGCCTGATAGATCATGAACACAATTGCCAGGGCATAGATGACGCCCCAGATGGAGAAGACGTACCCAGGTGGTGTGAACAGATTCGGGTAGTAGTCGGATACCTTTACGGTAGTTACATTGTTCAGTGGAAGAGCGTTGACCAGCATGTTCACAACGAGCGCGCCAACGACTGCGACCACATTAGCAGTCTGGTAGACCACAGGGTTGACCTTGGGCGACATGAGGAACTCACGAGACTTGAGTGGCTAATAAGGACTAGAATAAACTAACCCCATGGCCTCCGACTTACCGCTCTCGGATCTATCTGAGATAGGACTGGTCCGGTCCCTACCGGTGTACGCCCTGCGTCGCATGCTAGCTCCAAGACTCAGAGCGAGATGCCTTTCCTCAGAACCCGCGATCGGGTTGTTCCTCTGCACGCCGCAGGTCAGCCGAGTTGACGTCGTCGCTATGCTTAAACGTTGGTAAGATATTCTTACGCTTCATGAGATCTCAAGACGTGCCTGAGCTGACCCGTATTAGCTCCAAGGGGCAGGTTGTGATTCCATCTCGCGTGAGGCAGAAACTGGGCATAGAAGCAGGCAGTGTCTTCGCGGTCTTGACCCCGCGAAAGGGTAATGTCGTCGTTCTCAAGAAGATTGACAACAAGTCCCTCCAAGCGGATCTGCGAGTTTTCCGAGAAGTAGAAAGAGCCTGGAGAGAGATCGAACGCGGGCAAGCGCGAAGGGCGTCAAGAAAACGG
>JALHTB010000115.1 GCA_022865625.1 Candidatus Bathyarchaeota archaeon | reverse complement strand
GATCCCGTCCACGTGAATCAGCTGCTCAGTTAGACCGTATCCGAGCGCCTGGATCGTTCCGCCCTCGATCTGGCCTTCAACGGATAGCGGGTTGATTGCGCGTCCTGCATCGTAGGCTACCGTGATCCTGAGCGGTTTGACGACTCCGAGCTCTGTGTCGACTTGGATTTCGGCGACTACGGCGCCGTACGTGTACTGCAGGTATGTGGTTCCTTGGCTGTTCTCCTGCTCGAAGTCGCACTTCGGCGCACTGTAGAAGCCGGTCTCGTTGAGGCTCACATTCTTCTTGTAGCATTCCTCGACGACCTTCCGGAAAGTGATCGTGCGCCGTGGATCATCTGAGTGATGTATGATTCCGTCCTTGATTCTCAGCTTTGACCGGTCGCATTGAAGAAGCTCGCTTGCGACCGTGAGTATCTTCTCCCCTACCTTCACAGCCGCAAGTTGTGTGGCCCTTCCGCCTATCACGATGACACGTGATGCGACTGTCGGGCCTGTTTCATGACATGTGGCCGTGTCTGGCCTATCAAGCTCGAATAGATCGATTGGAAGTCCGAGAGTCTCGGCGGCTATCTGAGCGAGTCCTGAACTTGCGCCGGTCCCGTATTCGGTGAGAGCGGTTCTCACAACGACTTTTGCGTCAGGCTTCACGAGTATGTGAACGTATGCGTAGTCGTTGCCTTCCGGTCCGAGGCTGTTACCGTGGTACATCAGGGCTATGCCGATTCCCCGCCGGAATACGCCTTGGTCACGACCGAATTCCGCTCGTTTCGCATGCCAACCTGATGCCTCTATAGCTCGCTTGGTGCATTCCTCAAGTCCGCATGCATCGTCAACAACTTGGCTCGTAGCAGTAAGCGTTCCCGGTCTCAGCATGTTCTTGAGCCTGAGATCGAGCGGGTCCACGTCGAGTTTCCTGGCGAGTTCATCCATTTGGCATTCAGCCGCGAAGTGAACCTGAGGACTTCCGAATCCTCTGAACGAGCCAGCCATCGTGTTGTTCGTGTACATGCAGTAGGCATCAGTCTTCACATGCGGAATCACATACGGTCCAGTCGCATGGAAGCATGCACGTATGATTACCAGCGGACCGAGCGATGCGTAGGCGCCCGTGTCCGAGACGACCAACGCCTCTGACGCGGTCAAGCGTCCGTCATTCTTTGCGCCGGTCTTCAGCGTGATGACGAATGGGTGGCGTTTCGTATGGGCTATCAAGGATTCCTGTCGAGTGTAGGCGAGGATTGCTGGTTTCCCTGTCTTCTGTGCCACCAAAGCGGAAAGAGCGCACGTGTCCACCGGCATTTCATCCGACTTGGGCCCGAAAGCTCCACCGGTGGTTGCCTGGATCACTCTGACCTTGTCGGAGCTCACGCCAAGAACCTTGGCGACACCAGTCTGGACATAGTAGGGTGTCTGCATCGAGCCGACACATGTGATTGATCCATCCTTCTCCACCCAAGCCATTCCGACCTCCGGCTCCATAGGAACCGGGTCTTGGAACTGCGTCTTGTACGTGTTCTCGATTGTCACGTCGGCCTGTCGAAAGCCTTCATTCACATCGCCTTTTCTGACTCTGAGATACTTCGCAACATTCCCGCCATCGTGAACACGGACGGAATCCGGCTTCATGGCCTCGACGGGTGAGAACACGGAGGGAAGAGGCTCGTACTGCACGATGACTCTGTCTGCCGCGTCTTCTGCTATCTGAGTGTCGTGGGCGGCGACTATTGCTATTGCCTCACCGTGACACCTGACCTTGGTGCTTGCTAGAAGAGGTCGGTCTGGCAGTAGTGCGAATGCCTCGTTGAGTCCTGGGATATCTTGCGCGGTCAGGACGGCTGATACGCCGGGCAGTCGTTTTGCGGGCTCTGTGTCGATTCGCTTGATGAGCGCATGAGGAACTGTGGATCTGACCACCTTCACCTTGAGTGCGTCTTTCGGCGCGAGGTCTGACGTGTAGAGTGGAAGACCGAGGACTTTGTCGAGCGCGTCGAGTCTTTGTACGCTCTTACCGACCACTACGTAACTGTCGGCTTCACGGAGCTTTCGGACGAGTTCGGTTTGCGTCATGCTTTCACTCCCGACATCTCCCCGGCCGCTTCTTGGATGGATGTAACAAGCTTGTAGTATCCCGTGCAGCGGCAGAGGACTCCGCTGATCGCTTCTTTGATTTCCTCTCTCGAAGGAGTTGGGTTATGATCGAGCAGATTCTTACCCGCCAGAACCATAGCGGGAATGCAGAAGCCGCATTGCGCCGCGTTGTACTTCATTATCGCCTTCTGGACGGGGTGGAGTTTCTCGCGTGTACCGACGCCTTCAATTGTGGTGAATCTCTTGTCCCTTGCTTGCACTGCCAGCACCAAGCATGAGTTGACGAGGTGACCATCCATGATTACTGTACATGCACCGCAGTCTCCGGTTCCACAGCCCTCTTTCACTCCTTTCAGGTTCAGTCGGTCTCTGAGCACGTCGAGTAGTCTTTCTGTGGAATCGACGATGAGTGCGTGATCTTTGCCGTTCACGTTGAGTCTTATGGTATGCTTGGCCAACTGCTCTCACTTCCTGATGATACTCGCCTGACATTCGGTGAGCGCACGACGAAACAGTACCTTTGCTGCCTCATGCCTGTAGTCGGCTGAGGCTCGAAAATCGGACGTCAACATCAGCTCGTCTCCAAGCATCTCTGTTGCGTTCCTGATCGTCTGCTCGTTCAACCTCTGGCCGAGGAGTTCCTCTTCGACGCTCTCTGCTCTTTGCGGGATCTTCCATCTGAGACGGTTCAGGGCAATCCGTGCAGACTTGATATTGGAACGGGTCTCGTCTACTTCGAGTAAAACTGCAACGGACACAAGCGCAATGATCAGAGTATTCCGTATTCCAAGTTTTTGAAATGAACATGCGCTTCTAGCGTTGAGTTCGGAGAAGGAGATCTCAGCAAGTATCTCATCAGGCTGCAGAGCAGTCTTCCGTTTTGCAGCAATGAATTCCTTCAGAGGCATCTCTCGCGCTCCGTTTCTGCTAACCGCTCTCACTTCCGCGTCGAGCGCAAGGAAGACGGGGATCAAATCCTCGGACGAGGATGCCGCACAAATATTTCCGCCGACCGTGGCAACGCTTCTGATGTTGGGGGATCCAAACTTCTTAGTCACGTCGTTTAGGAGTCTGCCCGAAGCGGAATCGTCTCTTTGTTCTTCCAGATCTGCAATTGTTGACAACGCGCCGATGCGGATCTTGCTTTGATCCCGCTTGATGTACTTGAGTACCGTGAGTCCTGAGAGGTCGACCAAGTTCCTGACGGACACCTGTTTCCTCTTGATGCGTGGTAGAAGATCTGTTGAGCCCGCTATCGGGAGCGTGTCAGTAGGGTTCTCTTCGAGATATCGGAGTGCATCGTCAAGGCTCAGCGGAACGTAGACGTTGAATCCAGGCATGCGTCATCCCCCGCTCACCGGCGGAATGACCAATATGATGTCGCCGTCTTTGAGCGGAACTGACATATCAACTGGTTTCTGCAGAGTATTGTTGATGTACACGAACGCGTAGTCTCGAAAGTTACCTTTGGCGTCAAATAGCACGTTTCTGGCTGACTCGCTGTATCTCTCGGCTAGAGTCCGCAGGAGTTCGCCGACGGTGCTTGCTGTGATTGTTACTTCTCCTTTCCCCTCAGCGGTTCTCAGCTGGTGAAAGAGTCTAACCTTCACTGATGCCAATGTCAGGTCAGCTCGTCTTGCTGGCTCGTAGAGACTTGAACACACGCTCAGCCGTCATCGGCAGGGTGAATGATCGAACACCAACCGCATCGTAGATAGCGTTCGCAATCGCCGGCGCGACGGGTATGAGCGCGATCTCACCCACTCCTTTAGCTCCGAATGGGCCGCTCTTCTCGAAAGTCTCCACCGGCACAACTTCGATGTCCGGACTGTCCTTGATTGTTGGGATCAGATAAGTGGTGAAGTTAGGCGTCTTGATCCGTCCGTCTTGTATGATCGCGTCTTCCATGAGGGCGTATCCGAGGCCCTGCACAATCGCGCCCTCACATTGCCCCCTGAGGTTCTGCGGGTTGATCACCTTGCCCGCGTCTGGCACTACCAGAAATCGTAGCACCTTCGTGCTTCCAGTCAACGTGTCGACTTCAACGAGCGCTATGGCAGTTGCATACATGAACGCCCAGTGTGGAATCTCGATACTTCCTTCGACGGGGCGCTCGAACCTTGGAACCTCAAACCCGGCTTCCACCCGAACCTCCTTGCCTCCGAGGTTAGCATGTTTCGCAACGGATGCATACTCACTCCTACGCTTCGAATCACCAGTGGCAACGACTGCTCCATCCTGGCATTCGAGTCCGCTCTTAGGTACGCCGAGCGTCTCGGCGGCGTATGAAATGAGGAGCGCACGCATCTTCTGAGCGGCCCTGATTATCGCGTTTCCTCCCACGTACACAGATCGTGAGGCCGATGAACTTCCTGTATCAGGACCAAGTGCTGTATCTGCAATGGCTACGTGTACGTCTTCGAATCCGCAACGCAGTTCCTCCGCGGCGATTTGTGCGTATGCTGTCATGTTGCCTTGTCCCATGTCGGGACAGCTCACACCGACAGTGAACGAGCCATCCTGATTGAGTGTGACCGATGCAGCTCCAAAATCTGGAAGCGCACCAAATGTGAAACCCTTCACTGCACAGGCGATTCCAAGTCCTCTCTTGCACCAGGGCTCCGATGGCTTTGACTTCAGAACGTCTTTCTGAGTCCAGAGATCTGACTTGGATGCAACCTCAAGGGTCTGACTGATTCCTATGCTTCCGGGAATCTTGACGCCGAAACTGCTGACTTCGTCTTCGTGGATGACGTTTCGTTTCCTGATTTCGAGTCTGTCGATGTTGAGTTTCTCGGCGATTATGTCCATCTGGGATTCCATGGCGAATTGTACTTGTGGTCCGCCGAATCCTCGGAATGCGCCTGAGAAGCCGTTGTTTGTGTAAACACAGTAAGCGTCGATGTCAATGTTGGGAATGTTGTACGGGCCGCAGCAGGTCTCCATGCTGACGTCGAGGATTGTTCCGCCAAGAGACGCGTAGGCGCCGGTGTCAGACACGATCTTGACCTGATTTGCGAGTAGCTTTCCGTCTGAAAGAACACCGGTCTTGACGGTGACGATCACGGGATGGCGTTTCAGGCCAGAGATTCCGGATTCCTCTCGCGAGAGCACCATCTTGACGGGGCGTCTAGTCTTCAATGCCAGTAAAGCAAGTTGGATCTGGACGGTGACCTCGTCTTTTCCGCCGAAGGCGCCGCCGACTATTGATGAGACGACGCGGATCTTCTCGCGTGGGATTCCGAGCGCCCTCGCGATCTGAAGTTGGTCTCGGTACGGTGATTGTCCTCCAACATGGAGGACAACGTTCCCATTCTCGTCTAGGAATCCGACGCCGGCCTCGGTCTCTAGGAACATGTGCATCTGGCGGCCGGTTCGGTACGTGTTCTCGACCACGACGGCGCATTTCCTGAATGCGGATTCTACGTCGCCGTTTCTGATGTGTGCGTGTCGGTAGATGTTGCCAGCCTCGTGGACTCGCGGGGAGTCAGGCCTGATCGCCTCGACTGCATCTGAGACTACTGGTAACGGTTCATACTCGACATCGATCAGACTGAGTGTGCGCTCGGCTGTCTCAGGGTCTTCCGCTGCAACGAGCGCAACGGCATCGCCCTCGTAGCGGACCTTGTCTTCGCAGAGGACGGGTTGATCAGGAGTCACGATCCCGTAACGGTTCTCTCCCTGGATATCCTTGTACGTGAGAACAGCGACGACGCCTCTCAAGGCGAGCGCACGTGAACTGTCGATTCGTTTGATTATTGCATGAGGGCGGTTGGCTCTCAGAACTCTCCCATAGAGCATATCCTTGAGATGGAGATCCGAGTAGTATTTCGCTCGCCCTGTCGCCTTGTCGATAGCATCCGGTTTCGTTACGTCCTTTCCAACCCAGCGTAGAGTGCTCATTTCTTAGCATCGACCCCCGGTGACTGGAGGGAAGACAAGCAGCTCGTCGCCTTCTCTGAGTCGAGCATCTTGGGCGAGGCGCATTCCGTCTCTGACAACGTAGAGGTACACTCGATCACGAACAG
>JALHTB010000114.1 GCA_022865625.1 Candidatus Bathyarchaeota archaeon | reverse complement strand
TCTAGGCTCAGAATCCTTCTAGCTCTAGCAAAGGATGTGAGCGAATCACTCACCGTGTATAAGATTGCGAAATTCAGTGGTCTGGAAAGGAAGATAATTCGAGCGCACCTGCGCAAGCTCGTCGACGCTGAATTGGTTCATGCAAAACCGTTCGGGCCGATCTTTCTTTACAGTCTCAACAAGGAAAGTACACCAGTTCAACGCCTCATGGACTTGTTCAATGATTCAAGACTGCTCGGTGAAGCTTCAACACCCTTGATCTACTATGTCTCTCACTGATAGAAGCGCTTGGGGTTCTACTGATCCTTTGACCAAGCCAGGAGCGTCTCCTGAGAGGAATCCATCCGCCTCAGGTTTGAGACTCTGACTCCTACAAGGCGTATCTTTCTGGGATCGTTCTCAAACTCGTTGAACAGTGTTCGCACGTGGGTGCGTACGATGTCCAAGCTGTTTGTGTAGTCGTTCCTGCTCTTCGCTCGTGTGAACGTGGTGAAGTCTTCGAACCTGAGCTTGATCCCGATCGTTCGCCACAGGAACCCCTGCTCTGTTGCTCGTGCATGAACATCTCTGGCAAGCTTGTCTAGCGTCTCAATGACGATGTTTCTGTCTTCGACATCTTGCTCGAAAGTGGTCTCGTTACTGACGGACTTGATGTCCCACGATGTGACTACAGGCGTCTCATCGTTTCCATGAGCGATTTCCCACATCGCGATACCCCACTTTCCGAACAACTCAACGATGCGACCAGGCGGGAAATCTGCGAGGTCTCCAATTGTCTTGATGCCTACTTCCCCAAGGATCTCAGCCGTCTTCTTCCCGATGCCACTGATGCGTGAGACTGGCAGGGGGCGCAGAAACGACGGTGCTCGATCTGGGGTGACGCATGTGATTCCGTCAGGTTTCTGATAGTCCGAGGCGATCTTCGCGATGGCCTTGTTAGGTGCCACGCCGATCGAGCATGTCAGCCCCGCCCTAGCCTTGACCTCTTTCTTGATCTCATTAGCGATCCTTGTGGCCGCTTCAAAAGAAGCCGCCTTGTCGGACACATCGAGGAAGGCCTCATCGAGTCCCATGACTTCGAGCTTGTCGGAGAAGCTGCGGAGGATATCCATTATGCGTGCGGAGACTTCCTCGTAGAGCGCATAGTCTGGCCTGAGATAGACCGCTTGAGGACACAGCTTGTAGGCTCTCGAGATCGGCTGAGCGGAGTGGATCCCGAACTTGCGAGCCTCATATGAGCAGCCGGCAACGACGCCGCGGCCTTCTCCGCCTTTTGGATCTGCGCCCACGATGATCGGTTGTCCAGCTATTGCTGGGTTCCGGCGTGCCTCAGCGGACGCATAGAATGCGTCCATGTCGACGTGGAGTATTATTCGTGGCACCGAAGATCCAGCGCTCAAGATCGTTCCTTACGACGGTCTATTAAAACGGCCGAGCCGCATCCGGACACCAAGAAAGATCACGGCTGCGAAGGTCTAACAATTCCGGGAAAAGCGCCGGCCGTGTCGTGGTCACTCAGCATGATCTTCAATTGGCGGTTCTTGATCAAGGCTTGGTCTTCTTGAGTATGGTAACCCTGATATCCATACTGCCTCGGTGTCAGCGCGGGCAAGATCAAGTGTAACTGCTCTGCCCCGTTCCCTGAAATCGTCCACATCAGCAATAACCCTCATCCAAAAGGAGTTGTAGGGCTCGTATGTTTTGATGACCATCGGGGAGGGGCCGATTGGCATTCCAGCTTCGTATTTCACTCTTTGAAGTGCCTCCAGTCCGTCAATGTGTGCGGGTACCGCTTGAAAGATCTTCGAGCTATCGTGCGTAAGATTGGCATATTCGACAACGAGGTCAAGATACCGACTCAGCCACTCTCCGAGTTGGCTAGCTGGTTCTCTGTTAGCAATCTTCAGTCTTGTTTCTTCGATGAGCCCTCGCTTGGCCAAGAGCCGGACCGCGGCATAGAGACTTCTAGGTGCAATTCCCAATTCTCGTGCTAGGCGATATGATGAATCGAAATCATGCTCCCTATCGAGCAGTAGTGCCAAGAAGATCATGTAGGGTATCTTTCTGCCGATATAGCCCGCAACCTCGGGATCCCGCACATGTTCGGTGAGTCGCGCTAACCACAAGTTCGGGCCGTTTTCTATGAAGACTCCTTGCTTGCTCAGAATCCCCTCGCGAATCAGAATGCGCCTTAGATTCTTGTATGCCCCGGTCCTACCTGAATAGCCGATTCTCTGGGAGACGAATCGACGTGGACCAGTTCCTGCGCCTCTGAGCTTGTGGAGGAGCTGAATTTTGGGGGCGATGCGTAGGAGGTCGTAGAGCAAGGTTTGCACGTATGCAAAAGAGGAGCCCTCTATATATAAATGGAGGGCCATGATAATGCACTAGACTCGAAATGCCAACTTTCTACCAAACATAAACCGCTGGCCTCTCCAGATGAGTGAGTCATGAGAAGGGTCATTCTCGATTGTGATCCTGGGCATGATGATGCGTTCGCGATAATGCTTGCGGCCAAACATTTGGATGTGCTTGGTATCACGACCGTTGGCGGCAACCAGCTACTGGAGAAGGTCACAGTCAACGCGTTGAAGGTGCTCGAAGTAACCGGCATGACCCACATTCCAGTCTATCCCGGGCATTCACGTCCAATGGTCTGTGATTTGGTCACGGCCCCACAGTTTCACGGAGAAAGCGGCATGGACGGGCCAGTCCTCCCCCATCCCACAATCAAGCCACAGAGCAAGCATGCTGTGGATTTCATCGTCGACACTGTCATGTCAACGGACAACGTAACGCTCGCAGCGACTGGTCCCTTGACGAATATTGCGGCAGCGATCAACCGTGAGCCGCGCATCGTGGACCGTGTTCGCGAAATCAGCCTAATGGGGGGCTCAGCAACTTTCGGAAATTGGACTCCTGCAGCGGAATTCAATGTCCTCGTGGATCCAGAAGCAGCCTTCCGGGTCTTCAATTCTGGGATTCACATCAAGATGTGCGGCATCAACCTCACACGTCAGGCCTTTGTTACCACGCGAGAGCTAAAGCGCATTCAAGAAATCGGCAACAGGGTTTCCAAGTTCTGCGTCGATCTTCTGACGTTCTTTATTGAGTCCTCGAGCAAGAGTGCGGGGCTCAGTGGAGCGAACCTTCATGATCCCTGCGCAGTTGCTTGGCTGATCGATCCAACTCTGATCAAGGCGGCGGAAATGCATGTCACCGTGGAATTGAAGGGTGGATTCACCCGTGGGATGACAGTTTGCGACTATCGACATCTACGCGGTCCAGAACCGTCCATCGATCTGCATCGTACCCCGACTATGAGCCATCGTGGCAAAGAGCCTAACAGTGAAGTAGCTCTCGAGCTCGATGTCGAGCGCTTCTTCGAATTGCTCTACGAAACGTTAAGGGCGTACTCCCTCTGAAGTCGCTGAGAGGCGTAGAATCCGCTCTGATCGGATTGTGATCTATCCTGAACCTGCGTTGTCAAAGTTGCAGTCTCGAGAGTCCCGAGGAGCTGGGGTTCTGTCCGAACTGCGGACACAGATTCATACCGAACTGCAGGTTCGATCTTATTCCTGATGACTATGCCTACGAACCGGACCGAAGCGCCATCGAGATGATCAAGGCTACAGGAGTGCTTCCCTACCTTGTGAAGAATCTGGCACTTCCAAACTTGGAGAAAGATCTGTTATCAAGGTTTTCTCGTCAAGCGCACAGGGTCGCTCATCCATCCAAGGTGGATGCGCTCGTGAGACAGCATGCAATCGCCCTGTCTCTTGGCACCTTGCCAGAAGTATTGATCATCGAGGGCACTCAGCCAAATGCCTTCACTTTCGGGAGGGAAGAACATGCGTATCTGGTCCTGAATTCTGGCATCTTGGACTCGTTTACGGATCGTGAACTCTGTGCGCTCTTTGCGCACGAGTTGACGCACATAAAGAGCGGCCACATGCTCTATCATACGGTTGCGGAAATTCTCGGTGGCGGTATCGGAGTTTCGGCCTCATTCTTGAGCCTTGGTATTCTTTCGCTTCCTGTTCGTCTAGCGCTTCTTTCGTGGCACAGGGAATCTGAGGTGACAGCCGATCGGGGAAGTCTTATCGTCGTGAATGACATCGACGTCATGAAGTCTCTCATGACCAAGCTTGCCGTATGGTCATCCGGTGGTGTTCTCTCATCTGGGCAGTTAGATATCGAGAGAGAGAAGGTTGGCATGTTGGAGTCCGCTGCGGAACTCTTCAGTACGCATCCGCTGTATGTCAACCGTTTCAAACGTCTCAAGGAGTTCTCCGGGAGTGAGCAGTTTCTGAGGGCCAGACGGAAAGTCGAGACAAGACTGAACGTGCTTAGGGCTCTGATTCCGTTTTGTCGGTTCTGCGGCGCAAGAAAGCCGGTAGAAGATTTGTTTTGTCCTACATGCAAAAGATGTCAGGCCTAGACAAACCCTCTGCGACTCTTGGCCGTCTTGGGAGTAAGGAAAGATTCTCTCAGTATTCGCTAATTGAAAGCTAGCATTGCATTAGTACTGAGATTGGAAGCCTGAACGTCCTTATACGCGACTCAGCACAAGCGGGCCATTTACAATTTCTGGCTCCACTCTCTGAAGGGAATCAACATGAATGCGATCAGCAGAAGGAAATTCATCAGATATGGTGCTGCATCTGCGATACTCGCAGGAGTCGGAGCTGTGTCAACCTACTTCCTATTGCGTGAACCTGGGCAGGCTTCTAGCAAGGGTAGGTTGCCGCCGGGACAGTCAGAGGTCCAAGCCCTGCAGGTCCTACACGTAGGCGGAGTCCCCAAGATCAGCGTCGACGAGTGGACTTTCGATGTAGCCGGGGAAGTTGAGAACCCCGTCAAACTAGACTGGAACCAGTTCAAGCAATTACCCAAGACAATCAGTGTCTCCGAATTTGACTGCGTAACAGGTTGGACAACACTGGACAACAGATGGGAAGGAGTCCGATTCGGAGAGATCGCAAAGCTGGCTCGTCCAACCGTCAAGGCGAAGTATGCAACGGTCGAGTGTTACGGAGCCCCGACCTACACGACTTCACTCCCTCTGGAGGATCTTCTACGTGACGATGTCTTGTTCGCCTACGGGCTTGACGGGAAGCAACTGGCGCCCGAATACGGCGGTCTCCTCCGGCTTGTCGTTCCACAGAAGTATGGGTACAAGAGCGCGAAGTGGGTTAGGCGAGTGAAGTTCACTGAGACACAGGAACTTGGTTACTGGGAGAGCAGGGGATACAGCAACACCGCAGACCCTTGGACCAATGACAGGTATGCGTAGCATCAGCACGCTAAATGGAAGTCGACCAGCTTGAACCGCTTCACAGTCTACAAGAAGGTCTCTCGTTGGAGTGTAGCGATACTAATCGTGATAGCTTTTCTGTCTCTAATATCAGGATTCGGACTCACTAATCCCGTCGTCACATACAGGCTGACTCTTGGCCTCTTGGAGAGGGGTCTATCGTACAACCTGCATATCCTGTGGACTCCTCTTCTTCTCCTCGTATTCACATGGTTGCATGTCTTTCCCAGACTGGTCATCGAGAGCAAGAGAATCAAGATGCACAGGCCAGAGCTCCTCGAAGGCTTCATCCTGGCAGTGGGAATTCTCAGCTTCGTCTACTTCTACCTGCTCAGTATCACCTTCCGCGTGTAGCGGTGCATCGTGTTTCTGGTAAGATGCACGCCAAATCGGCGGTTCAAATTCGGATGCCCGCACCAAGGATGGCACGCACACAAGACAATGGTTCAAATCCTAAGGATCATTCAAACCTGTAATAGAGCAGGTTCGGATTGTGGCGAAATTCCATTTCGATTGCGTCTTCTACTACGTATCTGATATGGAAAGGGCGATCTCGTTCTATTCTGATGTGCTCGGCTTGAGACTGACTTCCAGGGATGTTGTCGCCCGGTTCGATATTGACGGCGTTCTGTTAGAACTCGTTCCCAGCCGAGACAAGAGGAAACTGAAAGGAGGCAGCAACGCGCGTCTTTGCCTCAAAGTCGAGGACATCAGTCAAGCCGTTGAATACCTGAAAACGAATGGGATTCATGCTGTCGAGATTCAGAAAGCGGAGAATGGTAAGCTGACCTCCTTTGCGGACCCGGATGAAAACGAGATTTGCCTCTGGCAATATGATTGATTCAGATACAGTCGTTCTCCGTACGCCAACCTTGCTTGTCGTCGTTCAGGGCCTTGTTCTGTGTGCACACCACGTGATCCACACTCACAACCAGTCAAACGACGACGCCTGACCGGTCAGAGGGCTCAAACAAAGTCCAGTTTACTATTCAACCAGCAATAATCCAAAGCGGTTCATTTCTTCGTGATATCCCTTCAACACATGGATTCGATACCTCATCTTGTGGGCCGTGCTGTAAACATCCACAGCAAAAGCTTCCAGACTCGGACGAGCCGCATACGGTTGCTTGCATTCTCTCTTGTTCCCCGGACAATCGCTGCACACATTGCAGGGTGCGGGAGGGAACACAAATGCTTTCGGAAAATCTGCTAGGAAAACCTCTCTCTCCAAGGCCACCGCCTTCTTTTGCATCTCTCGGCCCCATCGGTGCCGTAACTCTGGGTCTTTGAATTCAATTGCGGAGTGAAGGAGAAGGCCGACTTTGTATTCATCGAAGAATCTTCTGCAATCGGCTACGGAGGGGACTTCTGGTGGGCAGCATCCCCTTCTGCCGTACCTTTCACAGCCATATTGGCATTTCATTCTAACCCAATTTCCAGTGACGACGTCTTTCGGTTTGATCCATTTGAAATCATCAAACCCATGATCCTTCGACATTCTTTCAATCCGTCCGGTAGTCGACTTTGTCATCGTATCGTCCGTCCTCGACCCATCCCTTCGGCCGCTCGAATATGATGGTATGCTTGCGAATATGTTGGCCTGCGCTCGATGCCCTGCCATAAGCATGGAGTTCTAAACTCGCCCGGATGAGCAGTCTTGTGTGTAGCTTGGTGTGCGCTGCCGGAATCCGAGTGAAGGCGCTGATCGGGTTTCTAGTATACGAACGGGACGCCCAAGTCTAGGAGTTCTCGTTTCACAGTCCCATAGAGTTCAGCGTACTCTTTCGTTGGCGCTATTCTCTTCACATCGTAGCATTCCTGGAACGTCTTCCCCAGAGGAGCCTCTGCAATTCTTTTCTCGTATTTGGATACGATCTTCTTGACTAGCTGGTTCGCTTCGGATCTCTTGATGCCGGATTCTGCTGCTCCACATCCGACTTCGCATGCCATCTTGGCTTCCATCGGCGTCGCTCTGTTCTTGTGCTTGTTCCTGGCAACAGCCATCTCCCAAAGATTCGCGCCAGATACGACGCTCGCTAGGCCGTGTGCTGCCGCCTCGTAGAGAACCATGGGAGTGCATGGTCCTGCGGCAGCGAATCCGTTTGACAGTGAAATCAGAGGGGAATTCCTAGCCAATGCTTGGTAGACGAGGCTTATTCCCCAAAGAAGCTCTCCTGTCGTATTGTGCATGTGTCTAATGTGAAATGGGAAGTAGTTCAGGTAGTGAGCTTGGTTGACCATTAAGCCCTGGATATGGTATGCTGCTCCGACAACAGCCGTGCCCTCTGGTCCTCCACAGTATCCCCCCAGCATAGGCCCAGTCAGTGCGCCGACAAAAGAGCCGTACTGGTGAAAGTGAACCATCTTGTTCAGCAGAGAATAGTCGACCTTCAGCTCCGAAATGGAAGCAACAAACCTACCATCAGTCAGTCGCTCTCCCCACATCGGGTTACTGGCCGCCATCTGCGCAGCGTCGGACTGTGCAGTTCCCACGCCCTGTAGGAAAATGCCGGGCCTGCCAACTCTCCTCGCTGCTTCCCTAAACATCATGGCGTGAGCTACAGCGCCCTTTGTCTCGTACGGGGCGCCAGCCTTGATGCTTCTTCCTTCAACCTCTTCGAGGATGGGGGCGCAGACGCCATCTGCGAGCGGCTCCTGCAGGTAAGCCATCGACATCGGAACGAATAGTTCTTCATCACAAGTGATGTCGGGACTGAACAGACAATACGGCCGTCTTGAGTCCTCTACCTTCCTGTGCGTCATCTCCCTGGAATCCTTGCCGTATCCTACGATGTACCTTCCAGGGAAATTCGCCATCGCCTCACGGATTTCGTTCTCATCAAACAGTATCCTTCTGTGCGTGCTCGTGCAGAGGGTTCCAACCTCCAGATACAATTCAAGGGCGGCTTTCCAGAGGTCGTCTGCCAGAGAATCGTCCGAGGGCACGAGGTTCTCGGGATCGTACCTTATGCCGTATTGTTTGACCACGTCTTTGATTTTCGGAACCAGCACCTTGAGTTCGAAGTCTTTCTCCAAGCAGATGGGGCCTGTTTCGGCCCTGTCCAGCACCTCGTTTATTCTCCACGGGGGCGTCATGGAATCACCTTTCTTGGACAAGCTTCTGAGCTAGCTTGACTCCTTGTTCCGCCGTCTCCGCCCAACCATCAGCGCCGATCTGCTGAGCCCATTCATTCGTCGTAGGTGCACCTCCAATCAGGATGAGGAACTTTTTCTTGAGGTCCATCTCGTTGAGGAGGTCCATCACTTCCTTCTGTGCGGGTTTGGTGGTTGTCATCAGAGCGGACAGTGCCATTATGTCGGCCTCGGTTTGGGTGGCTCTTTCGATGAACTTCATCGATTCCACATCCTTCCCCACATCGTAGATGTCAAAACCATTTACTTCTAGCAGAAGAGCGACGATGTTCTTTCCGATGTCGTGGATGTCGCCTGAAACAGTTCCGATCACAATCTTGCCTATCCTTGCAGCGGGGGACTTTCCCCCACTATCTTGCCTTATTCTGCTGATCAGAACACGGTTTGCTGCTCTCATGGCGTCAGCCGCTGACATCAGATCGGTGAGGAAACACTCACCTTTCTCAAATTTCTCGCCGACGGACTTGATTGCCGGAAAGAGCTCCTTCTCCAGGATCTGTATTGGGTCCAAGCCGGCGTCCAAGATTTCACGTGCTGCTTTCTCAGCATCGTCTTCTTGACCGTTGACGATGGATTTCCTAAGCCTCTCAACCATGGTCTCCGGGCCCAATCCATTCCCCAGCCTAGTCGGTAGACTCGTTCATTCGCTATAACGCTTGTCGAGGAAACTGATCGATGCACTATCACAGAAACACATGGTACTAACATGCGGCGTTTCAGCTTGACTTGCTCATCACATGCAGGCGGAAGACCAAGGTCTGATAGCTCTCGATCGCTAGGTGACTGAAGAATTGCCCACCAGTACAAAATAATGAGCATATGCCCGGAAGAGATTTGCGCATCTCTCCACTTTCTATTTGCCTATGATGCTTTAATACCAGAAGACACTCTCCGAATTCAAGGGCATATCAGTGAAATTCAGTGTAGTGGTTGAGAGGGACGAGGACGGATACTACATTGCCTCAGTTCCGGAGTTGCCTGGCTGTCACACTCAGGCAAGAACACTCGACGAGCTGACAAGTAGGGTCAAAGAGGCAATTGAGCTCTACCTAGAGACAGAAGGGACCAAAGCTGAAGGGAAGATTGAGCTCATCGGCGTTCAATTCATCGAGGTCCCTCTCAAGTGAGCGTGGAGACCCTCTTCCAGTTCAAGATACTGGCAACATCATTTGTCTGATGAAAAGATCCTCGTCGACTTATGCTAGCTCCTCTCAGGAAACAGAACCTAACCTCTGGATGGTTTCTCCGTTATGCGACGGTACAGCAGCTTTTTCCTGTCGGGGCGTTCAAGAGATGACTCGACAAAGTTCAATGGTTCTTGTGTGTAGAAGCCGGCTCTGTCAGGAAGCGTATGCAGGGCGACATATCGACAGCCAATGGTGTTTGAAATCTCGACGGCCAAACCTATCGCGAATTTGCAGAGCAACGTACCAATTCCCTTTCCCCTGAGTCTCTTGTCCACCGCCAAGCGTCCCAACAACAGAGCGGGATATGGGACACGAACACCCTCGACCTTTTCGCCTTCTCTCAAGTCGGCAAGACTTAGACAGGTCATACTCACGGTGACGAACCCGACTAGGTCAGAGTCATGAAAGACTAAGTATGTTACTCCGAGTCTCTCTTCTTGATATGTGAGGGCCTCATCTCTGATGAAGACCTGCAAGCCAAACGGATCCGCCCCATCCTGATCAGTGCAATCGAGCCCGTTCGTATTTGATTCACGTGAGAGCTTCTCGAAGCGTAGTTTCGACAGATCAACCTTGGGCGTTGACTGCAAGAGGAACACGTGAAACTAGCGCTTTGGCTTATGTTTCGAATAGAATTCAACGGCTTCTTGAAGAGACTTCTTTTCACTCTGCGTAAGTGGGCGCTTATCGTACTCGATGAACTCCGTTGCGGCCTTGCCTCTCAGAGGCTCGATTGGTTCAGGGAGCACGACTCTACACCACTTCTCATGATCATCAGGTATGCCGACATGATATAAGCGTACGCATTAACGGTACGTGTTACAGTACGCAGCATGTCGATTCAAACTAGACCGCGACATCTCCCCATACTTGGAAATGCCTGTCGTTACATCATCACCCGTATCGCCCGACATCCTAGCACAAACTGGGCATAATCTCGCGAGTCTCGTCTCAACCATCGGCGAACCTCTCCACCTCTATGTCTCGTGAGCGAGCGCAGGGTCACGGAGTACCCCCCCCAATAGGGTACGGTGTTAACTTATCGCGTGGTTTGGACAACGCTGGCTTCGGTGTGCCTTGGCTTACGGTCGCTTTCTTGAATGTTGGCTCTTGTGTTATCCAACCATGAGCTTCACCATCTGTTAAACCGTGCTTGATAACTTGGTTCCGCAGATCAGCGGGAACCTCTGCCAAGATCGCTGAAGAGTTCGGGAAGCCCGCATACGTGCGAGAGCTCGAATCGTAGTACCCGCACAGGAAGCCGCGATACCGATCCAGTTAGGCACAAACCGCTGGCTCGACCTTATCAGACAGGCGGCCAGAACGCAGGCAAAAGTGAGTAGGTTCTGTCGGAGTGAACACATTTCCTGACGTGTGCATTTGTGTGTAGTTTTTATCTGTAATCGTGCGATAACGGTTCTCGTGAGTGGTGAAATCCATGCTCCCAGACCCGCCTCCCGTACTGAAGGGGAAGGAGGCAAAGGCGTTCTTAGAGGAGATAGCGAAGCCTCCGACAGAGAAACAGAAGGAAGTCGCTGCAAGAGCTCTTAAGGAATTTGGGCAATCGAAGTAGCTCTAGTTGCCCACGCTCGACATTCGCAAGCTCGACCTGTCCGATGACCTTGGATATTTCGACAGATGGCGGATCTTTGTCGCGATTGGGCTACAAATACTGATAGTCACTCTGATAGCCGGGACATATCTAAGTTACATCTTGGCGATGCCGCTAGGAATTGGATGGCTTGGCGTGATGGTCGGATCTATTGTCGCCGTGGGATTTCCGGGATCACTACTTCTACGTGCCCTATCAGCAGAACGAATAGTGACCATGTTAAGACACTACGGAGTACACCGGTCCATACATCATGGCACGGGATCATGAAGCCTCATGAAAAGCAACATCTATCAGACTAGGATAGCACCGAAGCTGATCTCGGAGACGCGCGTGTCAGTACTGCCAAGCTGGCGATAATTCATACAATCAACCCGTGAACAGTAAAGCCTGGATTTATCGGCTATCAAGCGATTGAGCTTGGCACTCAGCTGAAAACCAGCCTACCTGAGAGCTGTGATTGTGAAACCGTGGAAGAAACCTGACAGCCGGCCCCTCAGTGGGCCAAAGAGTCTCATAGAACGTAGCCGAACACCTCGTATGGTCAGTCATCATCTGCAGTTCCAGTCACTTGCAGAGGGCAAAACGTTCGAAAGCGTAGACTGAAGAAGCCCTATTGTCCTCTGCCGTTTGGTTAGCCATGATCGGAGTCGTGGAAGAGTAGTGACGGATCGCGCCATAGCGACCGAGCAGGCCAAGGATAGAACCGCGGTCGGAATTCGCCTTGTGGCGATAATGCTCATACTCGTTTTCGTGGCCGCTCTCGTCTTCTTCACATTGGGTCCTGGTCGGTTGTACCCGCGGGACGCGTCAGTAGGAGAACTCCACGAGCACCCATCCGTCTACGTCGGCCAGAAAGTGAACGTTGTCGGATACCTTGTCAAACACACTGCGCCACATTTCGGAGACGACTACAGTCTCTGCGAAGGAGACCCTAGAAACCTATACTTTGCAGTGAACCCATGCGTTGCGGTTCTTGGTCAATCATCAGAAATTGATCGATACCTCTCCCTTACCTATGACGGGACCAACTATGAGGTTGCTCCTTCGCCCTGTTCTTATGCTGTGCCCTGTCGTGTCGTTGTCTCAGGTTTCTTCACAAGTCGAGGCGCAGTGACTGATGCCTCGCGATACGTCATCGAGGCTTCGTCACTGGCGTGGCATGAATAGAGCATAGTCCCCCAAACAACCTCGTTCCCCCCGCTTGTGCGGGTCTCTTGAGGGTTTGCACTCAGCAACTACTAACGAAGCACCCGGCGGTTTTTCTTCGTGCGACTAGTTTCCTCCAAGTGCGGATACTCCGTCTGACTTCTGCACTCTGAATACATGATCTGCGAAGCCCTCAAGTTCCTTTTCATGCGACACCAGAATCACCTGAGGACACTTCAACTCCTCAAGAATGTCTCTGATCTTGTAGAGCTGTTCCTTGCTGAAGCCGTCTGTGGGTTCATCAAGGATTAACAGGTTCGAACCGCCACTTATCGTCACTTCTTGGACGGTCGTGTTTAGGGCTAACCTGTAGGCGAGAGCGACGCTCGTCTTCTCACCGCCGCTAAGCGCGTTGAAGTCTTGTTCGTATCCTTCGCGTTCAATGATGGGTGAGAAGTCCTCGTTGATTCGGACCTGCATGTCCGGGTCATCCATCAGTATTTGGAACCATCTCGTGAACTGCTCGGCGAACCTCTGATTTATCGAGGTCATCACATGTTTCTCGATGTTCTCAATCGTGGGAGCTAGGTATTCGCCTAGCCAGACGTTGTGTTCTCGAAGCGACCTCACAGTCTCCAGCCACTTTGTCTTCTGATTCAATTGCTCCTGTAGCTGTCTCTTGATTTCTTCAGAGTTCTGTGCGGATGCTTGTTTTGCCGAAATCTGTTTCCCGATCTCGGTGAGCTTGCTATTCAGTTTCTGAGCTTCTTTGTCCAGCGCCTCGGTACTCTGCAGGATTTCCTGAAGGGGTTCGACCTCTGCTAGAGCTTCTTTCAGTTGAGCTTGGAGTGTCTTGATGCTCTCATTCAGCTCCTTGACGGTCCGATTGTTCTGCTCGAGTCTGCCTGTGTTTTCCCTAATCTGAGAACGGAGTATGCTAAGCTGGCTCTGGGCTGTTTCGTATCGGCCCAGTCCATCTATGAGTAGATCGAGCTCCGTGATTGACTTCTCATACGTGCTAATTTCGTTATCAAGGCTGGAGCGTTCCGCTATGACGTGTTCGCATTTGGTGCGGAACTCCTCCGGCTCCACAGGCCGCTCGCATACCGGGCACACTTTCTGCTCGAGTATCGAGTTCAGGTTGCCAATGCGTTCGTCGAATCCGCCCTTTCGTTTCTGTGCATCTCTTAGTCTAGTCTTGAGATCGTCTTGCGTTCGTCTGAGTTCGTCCTTTGATTTCTCAGTAGGCTGCTTCACAGATTCAAGCTCAGCTATCTTGGGCTGTGTGTCATCGATTCTCTTCTTGAGCGACTGACTCTGTTCCGTAGTCTGTCTTGCTGATCCATTCTTGTCTTCGATTTGCTTCTTGAAAAGCGGGATTGTCGCTTCAGCTTTCTTGATTTTCTCGCTTTCGCCCTGCAGTTGCTTCAGCTTCTCATTCTTGGTCTTGATTTCTTCGCCAAGGTCTGCTTCTTTCTGCTTTAGCGGACCCAGTTCAGCCGTGATCTTTGCGATGAGCTTCGTCTCGTCCTCAATCTTCTTCTTGATACTGTCTGTGTCTTGCGTGGCGCCCTCGAAGTACTTCACCCTCTCCTTGAGTCTTCCGATGAGTGTTGAAGTGTTGTCGGATGCAACCTTGTAGTCTTCAATCCTGAGCGCCTTCCGTAGTGTTTGAAGTCTCTCATCGGGTTTTTTCAGGATGACTTCTTTCATCTCCTCTTGCGGAGTGAAGATGGCGTAACGGTAGATGACGCTCTGAGCTTTCGGGTTGGCTGGCTCGTTGAAGCCTAGGATCTGGAGGACTCTCTCTTTCAGCTCGGAAGCGGAGAGAACAGCCTTTCCATTTGGCCCGTCGATGTAGCATTCGTCTTGCTGAGCGATTCTGCCTTTCTTGACGAGGCTTCTGTGGACCTCGTACTCTTTCCCATCGACTTCGAAACGAAGGGCGACGCGACCACGTTTGGCGCCGTTTCTTAGTAACGATGAGGATTTTATGTCGCCGAGGCCGAAGAGCGCGAACTCGATCGCGTAAAGTATCGTGGATTTTCCCGATGCGATGTCGCCTTCAAACAGGATCGTGCCAGTTGGGATTTGAATACGCGTCTCATCCTTGTAGCTCCGTATGTTCTCAAGCGTCAGAGCCTTGAGCATCATTCTGACAGCGCCTCCTTCAAGCCCAACGTGTCAACTGCGGCGCTGATGATTCGAGTCTCGTGGCTTCCCTTGGTTTCGTTCTCTTTCTTTGCTTGCTTGAGGGCGGCTAGCAGGTCTCGGGAGATTCGGACACCAGAGTCACCTTTCAGCTTGGGGTTTGAGACTCTGACGGTTCCAATGTTCTCCTTGAAGAGTCTCTCCTCGATCCTGTGAACTTCCTCGCCCATGCCAGCAACTCGAACCGCGCTATACTCCTTCGAGGTCAATCGCTGGTAGTTGAGCAGAACCTCCAACGCGCCGTTCTCCCTTAGAGTTCTCCTTATTCTTTGGAAGTCTATTTCGGAGGTTTTGCCGCCCGACATTTCTCCCGAAACCCTCAGGAGTATCAGCCGATCGCTCAGCCGATCGCCCTTCTCGGCAGCCTTCAGAAGATCCTCCTGCACTTTCACCGCGGTCTTGCCGTTAGCATCGCATTCGATTAACTCGTAACCACAAATCGAGACAGGCACAAACTCGATCTTCTCAACCTTGCTAGCGAAATTGACGATGAAGAAGCCTCGCTCCTGGCCTCTGGCGGTGGTCTCTAGATCGCGATAGTCAGCGCCGAAGGGCGTGCCCGGATATGCAAGACTGTACCCGTATTCATTGCTGAGAAGTTTCTCGTGAATATGTCCTCCAGCATAGTAGGAGAAGCTTTTCGGCAAACTCGATAGAGGGATTGACTCCGATTCCGCGGCGTACTTTGGCTTGTACTCGCTCACGGCGCCGTGCATTACAAAGATCTTGAATCCTTCTTCTCTCTCCAGCGAATCCCTGTCTAGGATGTTGTAGTATTCTTTCTCGATTCCAAGTCTTCTGCCTGAGATGCCGCATAGCTTCGCTCCGGTTCGTTCATCGACCTGAAACTCAAGTTGTAGTTTGCCATCGATCATCTTGCCCTTTGTTACTTTCTTAAAGAGGCCCGCACTTTCGATCAGGTCAACGATCGAGGTCTGAGTCGGGCTGAAGTCGTGACTGCCGTAGACAACGTAGAATGGGATGCCTTTCTTTGTGACTTCTCTGATTTTCTTTACCGCTGCATTTGCTAGTGCCATGTCTGGTATGTTTGAGTCGAAGAGGTCGCCGCTTACTATTATGAAATCGATTGCTCGCTCGATGCAGATGTCCATTGCTCGTGTGAATGATTTGAGCGCAAGGTCTTGGAGGAACGGCTGTCTGAAGGCGCCGATGTGAATGTCCGATAGGTGAGCGAAGCTTGCCAATCGAGTCTACCCGGCATACTCCAACTCTGATTGTTTCCGGGAACCCTTTTGCTCCTTAGCGAGGTTCTCAAATAGCGGTATTTGTATCGGCACGGCGAATCTTGTGAATATGCTCGTGACTATCGCCTCGCCCTTGTCGAGGCTGGCTATCATCTGGTCATCGTCTTCGAGGTCTTGAGCAGCGCTATCGATCACCGCACGCCTCTCCGTAGCCATCTCATTTCCAAGAATGATCTTCGTGTTAATGTTCGTGAGAATATCCCGAGGAATCACGCTTGTTAGCTGGGTTATCGCTATGAGCCCAACCTTGAACTTTCTACCTTCCCGGGCGATCCGGCTGTAGATGTTCTCACCTGTCTGTAGCCTCTCACTGCCTAACACCCGTGGTGCTTCCTCTATCACGATGCTGATAGGAAGCTTGTCTCCGAGCGTGCCCTCAGCTTTGCTGTTCTGGTAAGTGTCGAGGATACTTGTTGCGATCATGCTTCCGATTAGAAGCTCGGCTTCGTCGCCGATCTTCGACGTATCGATAACGACGACCTTGCCGTCCTCGAGCGCGCGGCCGATTTCTTTGATCGTGGATTCCCCAGCGGTGGTACTGAAGATCCTATTCCTGCAGGTAACTTCTCCATCCTTGATGTAGATGGACAGTTTGGTGTTGATGATTCGTTGTAGGACACCACGCGTTACGTCCTTTACGCCTTCTATTGTCTCTCCTCTGAGAATCTTCTCTATCCAGTTCTCCCTGAATTCTGCGTAGTATCTTCTCACAGCCTGATCCTGAGCTTCAGTGAGTGAAATAATCCCGTCGAGGTGAGACGGTGCGATCGTCCTGAGACTGATCGCAAGCGTGCTCGTGCCGGGCAACGGGTTCACCGAATAGTACGATAGCTCGTCGCTGGATTTCGGGTGGTCTTTGAGACCCATGCCCGTTCTGCCGTAATACTCGTCATGGGCGTCGAGGACCAAGACGCCAAACTTGTTTTGACCGATAATGCTCCAGAGCATGACTTTGACTAGGTTGCTCTTGCCTCTGCCGGTCGCCGAAGGGACAAGTATGTGATGAACCAGAGCCTCCGACCCGTCCAAGTAGACCGGCACATCCATCACTTTCGAGCCACTACGGACCTTGCCGAGATAGATCGGATTCTCGGGCTTGCTCAGGAACTGCAGGTCTTTCGCTTCTACGTGCCTCACTGTTCCAAAGAAGTCTGGGAGCGTCTTTGCCGCCATAGGCTTGCTTGTGACGCGTAGGACCGCCTTCGCCT
>JALHTB010000113.1 GCA_022865625.1 Candidatus Bathyarchaeota archaeon | reverse complement strand
TGAACAAGCAATTCTTATATGCCGTGTTGGGAGCTGTGCATCGCTTGAGTTTGGAGCGTATCCTGATTTGCCTCAATGGCATGGTGACCTACACAAGCGCAAACGTTCCGGAGGCCGAAGGAAGGTCTTCCGTGGCAAGCGCGCGTACGAGATGGGCAGTGACCCAGCAGCGACTGTAATAGGTGAGCCTCGAATCGTGCAGAAACGCGGGCGCGGAGGCAACATAAAGCTGAGTGTGCTTGCCACGAAGTTCGTGAACGTTACAGACCCAGCCACAGGGAAGACGGAGAAGGCCGAGATCAAGAGTGTCGCCAAGAACCCAGCCAACGTTGACTACCAACGCCGCGGCGTCATCACAAAGGGCGCCATACTCGAAACACCCCTAGGACAGGCGCGTGTAACTTCGAGGCCAGGCCAAGACGGCGTTGTCAACGCAATTCTCATCCAGAAAGCCTAGAGACAGATCGCTTCTTATCCGGGCTCGACGAGCCATCCAACAGTAGCGAGGCACGTGCGAGTTGAAGCAAAACGGAAAGATGGTAATCTGGGCTGCAGCCATCGACTCAACGAAGTCCCGTTCCGAAGGAAGACGACTCCCGAAATCGCAGGCTGTTCAGGCACCACGAATTGATGAGTTAGAGGCCGCAGCAAGGAAGCTCTCAGTTGATCCAGAGATCTCGCCGAAAGCCGCGATTCCTTCGAGCTGGTGGGAAAAGACCGGGTATGTCTTGGTCAAGCGTGGAGACAAGCCCCGATCGAAGCTACTGAGGGATTTGGCGGCGGAGATCCTCAGGATCCGACGAACAAAACAGTGAATGATTCCCGATTAGCTAGCCAGAACGGCTCCGGTGTTCGGATCAGGCTTCAGTCCCGGTGCTCTCATGTCGAGCGACGAAGCGAATTCCTTTGATTTCAGAGCAGTCAAGAACGACTGAACCGCGGGTTTGCTTAGGCGATCCTTCGATACCAAGAAATCGAATGATTCGTCTCCAATCTTGACGAAATCGAGGCCGTATGCCACTGCGACGGTCCTGATGCCGACGCCCACGTCGGCTCTACCGCTAGCTATTGCGGCTGCCACCGCGGAATGGGACTTCGCTTCGAAAGTATAGCCCTGTATCTGTCTCGTGAGGTCGTCAAGCGTGACGCCCTTTGAGGCTGCGATCTTCGAGAGGTAGAAATCCATCAGAATTCTGGTGCCAGAGCCCCGGTTCCGATTGATTAGTGAGAGCTTCTTGCCGATCAGGTCATCGAAAGTCCGTATCCCATTCGGGTTGCCCTTGGGAAGCAGGAAACCTTGCTCACGCGTGTATCCCCTGATCAAGACCGCTTTCCCTTGCATTCCGAACTGATGGTAGAATGGGACATTGTATTGGCCGGTTCCTTCGTCGAGCAGGTGGATCCCAGCGATGTCGGCCTCACCTCGCTTCACGGCGTGAAGCCCTCCAAGTGATCCTGTGTTGATGACCTTTGCATGAAATTCGGGGCTGTGTTCCCGAACGACTCCGATCAAGACATCAATTCCGACACAGTGACTTCCAATCACCACTATGTCGGCGGGGTTCAGACCCGTTCCGAAGAGGCTGACTTGGACTTGTTCTCCTTCATCAAGGAACTCCACGTTGTCAGGAATATCGATGAATCCGTCAGAAAGGGAGAACGAAGTTATGGCCCCCGAGCCACCTGTCGCGGGATAGGCAAGGTATTGGCCAGTCGCGTCTCGGGTCAGGTGGACTGGCAGAAGTTCGCGTCTACCCTTTGCCGAGATCACTTTGAGTGCGACCTTGGCGTCGAGCACGACGACTTCTCTTCGTGCCAAGCCCGACATTGCCCTAAGAAGAGGCGCCACAAGCGCATGGAAAATCATCAGTGCAGACGTGGGATATCCTGGAAGACCAATCAGCGGCTTGCCGTCGACGACCGCCAAGAGCGCGGGCTTGCCTGGCTTCACTGATATTCCATGGACAAGTACCCCTGGCTTTCCCAGATTGTCAATGATGCGATAGACGAGATCTCCCGCCCCTGCAGATGTGCTTCCAGAAGTCAGCACCATATCGCTTTCTCTGAGCGCCTGCCTGAGCCTCTTCTCCATCATCGCAGCATCGTCAGGTACAATGCCAAGGTTAGCAGGGTCTCCTCCGCATTCGATGACACTGGCTGCGATTGCATTGGCGTTGATGTCGTAGACTTTCGCGTATGTGAGCGGGCTGCCGGGAGGAATGAGCTCGTTGCCTGTTGACAGGATAGCGACGCGAGGCCTTCTGAAGACCTTCGTTTTGTCTGCTCCGAGCGCGGCAAGCACTCCGATCTCGCGGGGCGTGATAGTCTCGCCTTTACGAAGGACAAGTTCTCCAGCCATGATGTCAGATCCAGCTGCTGAGATGTTCTCCCCGGGGACAACCGGTCGGAAAACCTCAACCGTCGAGTCGACATGACGAGTATACTCGACCATGACGACCGCGCTGGCTCCTCGCGGAACAGGTGCCCCTGTGGAGACTTCCATGGCTTCTCCTCTCTTGGTTGAGGTTGAGGGTTGCTGACCAGCTTCGCATCGTCCAACGATCTGGAGCTTCTTGGGGCCATCATCGTCAGCACCGAATGTGTCTTCTGCGACTACGGCGTAGCCGTCCATTGCCGCTCGGTCGAAGCCTGGAACATCGATCTGCGACGTCACGTCTTGTGCGAGCGTTCGTCCAATCGCATCTGAGATTCTGACTTCTTCAACGGACGTGGGTTCAGGTTTGAAGAACTTGTAGAGCTCGGCTTGCGCTTCTTCGATTGTCACCAATGTTCTGAAGACTTTACGGTCTCCCAGCGCTTTCACCTCGCTCCACTGGTCTGAAAAGTTGAACCTCAATCTCGGCTCCTTCGTCGAAACCTTCGACGTTCTCAGGAACCACAACGATTCCGTTTGCACGAGTAAGTGTCGTCAATACGCCTGAGCCAGGAGTCCGAAGAGGCTCAGCAACCAATTTGCCGTCTTCTTCTTTCACGCGGACGCGTATGAACGTGCGAAAACCAGGCAACCCGACGATCCGCTTGGTGGTTCTTGCTCTGATCTTAGCCTGAGGATCTGGTTCAGCGCCCAGCATCTTCAAGATGAGTGGTTGAACGAAGGTGGAGAAAGCGAACATCGCTGAGACCGGAAGGCCCGGTAGAGAAACGACCGGTTTGCCATTTACCACCGCGAGTCCCGTAGGCAATGAGGGACGCATAGCGATGCCATGAACGAGCATCCCCGGCTTTCCAAGCGCGTTGATCACGTCTGGTACAAGATCACCCTTACCAACAGACGTGCCCGCCGTCACTAGGACCAAGTCTGCCGACGTGAGTCCCTGTGTGACTTTCTGCGAGATCTGTTTCGGATCGTCTTTAGCGATGCCCAGATCCACAGGCATGCCGCCACATTCCTCGACCATCGCCATGAGCGTAGGACGGTTGACATCCACGATCTTTCCACCCGAACTCTTGCCGGCGGAAAGCTCGTTCCCAGTCGACAAGACGCCGACTCTCGGCTTTCGAACCACTCTAACGGATCTTCGACTCAACGCAACAAGGAGGCCCAGATCAGGAGGCTTGAGTTTTCTGCCTATTTCAAGAACGACCGTACCTTGTCTGACATCCTCTCCGACTTGGGAGACATTCTCACCCGGAGCTACAGCAGAGTACACCTCGACGTGGCCCGTGTCCAATCGTTTCGTGTTCTCAATCATCACAACAGCATTGGCGCCCTGTGGCACTGGCGCTCCGGTCGCGATTGCAGCCGTCTCTCCCCTGTGAAGCAGGATTCTCGGCGTTTCCCCAATCTTGCTCTCGCCGATCATTCTGAGCAGGCTAGGGTTCGTCTGCGACGCTCCGAAGGTGTCCTCAGCAACAACCGCATAGCCGTCCATAGCAGCTTTGTCGAAGGAGGGAACGCTCGTCTCCGCTTTCACATCTTCAGCGAGTATACGGTTCAGTGCCTCGGGAACCGGAACGAGTTCAGAGGGCGATGACTTGGATGGAAGTGCCTCGTAGAAGATGCGCCTTGCATCTTCAATCTTCGTGACTTCTTTGAAGCCCCGATCTCGAGCCTTCGACAAGAAGGATCTTCCTCAAACCGAGTTGTGCTCGCTCTCTCCTCGTGCGATATTAAAGCATGCGCGGCGCAGAATCGAGCGAATTGAGATCGGACACAGTTTGCGATCAGCCCGGTTTGTGCGCGCTTGATGATGAACTCTTAAATAAGTGACTTGAGGCTCGGTGAAAACGGTGCCGCCGAATAGAGCCGCCGTTTACGATCAAGCATTTGATCATAGACGATAGCTCAGTGGTAGAGCAGCGGACTCAGTCGCGGAAGATTGAGGCTGAAGCTGTTAGCCACATGGCAGCGACCCGTTGGTCGAAGCGCGCGGGCGCGACTAGAGGTTCGAGTCCTTCCGGCGGCGCCAACTACGACTTGACACAGCAGCTTGGATTATCGAAATACTCGCGGCTCATTCGTATCATGCTCTTGTCCGATGTCACTATTGCGTAGGCGTCGTCGCGATCCATATGTGACGCTGTGACGAGTTTCTCTGAGTCTGCGATCAGTATGTCGCATTCACATTTCAGCGCCCGTACATCGCCAAGCATTTTCAAGTTCTCGCTGTCCTTGAGGTCAGAAGGAACTGCGACACCTACCTTCACTTTCCTCTTTATTGCATGTATTATGCTCTCAGCAATTGCGTCCAAGAGCTCCTTACTCGAGATCAGGAGTACGAGTTCCTTCCTTGACTCTTCAATCGCTGCAAGCATTCGCTCGACGATGTTACGCTTGCCTTTCACGATGTAGGCAAGCTCAATCTGCGCTGGCTCGGACCGTGCCATCACCAATGGCTCAGCTTGCTTCCTGAATAGTTCGACAACGTGAAGTCTGCGTTCATACTCTTCTTTCTCGGCACGAACGAGGTTAGAGATCATTTGGTTGAATCTCAATGGCTTGTAGAGAGTCGGCGTTCCACGCTGGGACTCAACGAGTCTTGCCCTATCCAGTTCTTCTAATGCATAGTAGATCTTCGAATCCGGCATGCCTGTGGCCTTGCATATTTCGCCGGCGGATAGTGGTGCGTTCCCAAGCAGAGCCACGAGGGACCTAGCTGCGTAGCTCGAGAGCCCGAGCTCCCTCAGTTTCGCTGCAAGGGTCTCCTCAACACTCACCTCTTCCTTTGGTCTGGCCGGAGCTTGCACTTGTTCTACTTCCTTTTGGTAGTAGATGTGAGACACTCCTTATATCGCTTTCTACTTACTCGTGTTGGTAGGTAATTGAAATGATAAAGGCGAATTGGATGCGCAAGCTGATTAAGAAGATTGCAGACAACGGCCCCTCTGTCAGCGAATACTGGGAATCCGAAGGATTGTGCAGAATAGAGAAGCTTCCTCCAACAGTGGTGCGCGGGTCATCAGGAGGGCCCGTTCTCGTATCAGCGCAGAGAGAGTATTGTGTCAGGAGATAGAGCGTCAATGAAGCCAGACGAGACCTCAATACGCAGAGCTGTCAGAGATCACTACGGACGGCTAGCTCAGACGCGGAAATCCAGCGATAGCTGTTGTTGCCCGCAGTCGACGACAACGAGCACAGCACCTCCGGAGGCCAGTCAGATCTACGACGGGTGTGGATCTCCGATTGAGGCGGCTGGAATCAAAGAGGGCGAGATAGTGGTCGACCTCGGCAGCGGTGGCGGTTTCGATGCCTTCAGAGCCTCAAAGCTTGTCGGACAATCCGGGCGCGTTATCGGAATCGATGCGACGCCTGAGATGATTTGGAGTGCCAGAGAAACCGCGAATAAGTATGACTTCTCAAATGTGGAGTTTAGACTGGGAGAGATTGAGCATATACCCTTCGATTCAGGCTCAGCCGACGTTGTTGTCAGCAACTGTGTCATCAACTTGGCACCTGACAAGCTTGTCGTGTTCCGTGAGGCTCACCGGATCCTGAAACCAGGCGGCAGGCTTGTAGTCTCGGATGTGATCGCCGAGCGCAACCTCAAGATTGATCGCAACGATCCAAAGGCGTGGGCTGAATGCGTTGCCGGAGCGCTCCCTGAGAGTGAGTATTTGGGCTTGATCAAAGAAGCAGGCTTCACAGGTATCCAGACGGCAGAGAAAACGTCAGGTCAAGACGGTAAGACAACGCAATCGTGCTGTAGTTCAGGTATTAGCGCTGTAGTCCTAACGGCCACAAAGCCGAGAAACCCGAATGTATAGCTCTGTTGCCAGCCCGGTTGGATGACATCTCATCAACAATTCCTACGACGGTCGTCGTCACCTGCAACTGCGATCGACGATACTCTCGCATCAGTTGATAGTGGCATCCATTGGTCTGGCAGTCGAAGAGGCAAACAAAGTAAGCGCAATGCCTGCCAGGATGAACGCAGCGCCGGAGATTTTCAGCAAAGTGGGCGTCTCGCCCAAGAACAGGTAGGCCAGTGTCGCTGAACCAATCGGTTCGACCAGTGTTGCAACGGCCACAAAGACAGCCGGTAGACGTGCAAGCGCCCAATTGAACGAGGAATGGCCGATCAGTTGCGGCACCAGAGCCAACAACAAGAACAAGAGGTAGATGACCGGTGGGTATCCGGTCAACGATTCATGGACTGCAGTCGTCATCATCAACAGCACGGCAGCTGCTGTGCTGTACACGACGGTCACATAGGGCACCAGTGACAATCTGCCACGTAGCCGCCGGCCAATCAACCAATATCCGGCCACCGTGATTGCGCCAACAAGCGCCAGCACATTACCCAGCAAAGGCGCGCTGCCACTCTCCTGCAATGCATCACTCAAACCAATGACAGTGCCACCGGCCACTGCCAGGATCAATCCAAAGATGACAGAACGAGACAATCGTTCGCGCAGGAATAGCCTACCTGCCACCGCCACCCACAGTGGCGATGTAGTCACCAGGACGACTGAGCTTGCCACGGAAGTGTATTCGAGCGAAGTGATCCATGCCGCAAAATGAACCGCAAGAAAAACGCCTGAGGCGATGGCCCACCACCACTCTGCATTGCTCATGCTTCGTAACTCGGCGCGATGAGTCCGCCAAGCGACCGGCGCTAGAACGAGCGAGGCTATTGCCATGCGATATGTTGCGATGACCAGCGAAGGCGCTTCAACCTGGGCATAACGGATGAGAATTGAAGCGGTTGACACCGCGGCAATACCGATCGCCAGCATGATGCTTGAAGTGACCCGCACGCGATTTCAACCTGCTCTGTGTTGTAGCTCATGCTTGTTTTTTGACTTGTGGGGTAAGACCGATCATCTTCTCTGCGAGTTGCTGGGATCTCTCCAATCACCCGGCCCGTGTGCCGCTAGGTACGCGGCTTTCGGGCATTGCGAGAACCGGTTTGCCCCCATCAGCATAGCCGATATCGAACAACATGCCCTGCGAGACCTCGCCCAGCATCTTCTTGGGCTCGAGATTGATGACAAACAGCGCCTGTTTCCCTTCGATCTCCTTCGGGTTCTCACGTTCCTTCTTCATTCCGGCGAGTATTGTTCTCTTGTGATCGCCAAAATCAACGATCAGCTTCACCAGTTTGTCAGACCCTTTCACATCCTCTACAAGCTCGATCGTTCCAACACGAACATCAATCCTGTCGAGTACGTCGGACGAGATGGTTGGTTTGATCGGCGCGATTCCGAGTGCTTTCACGATCAATCACACCTCTCTATTCACTTGACTCACTGAGCTGGTGACCCCAGCCCTTCTGCATTATCCTTAGCTGGAATACTCGGACGTGAAATCATGAGGAGAACCTTCGAGATATGAGCCGCCCACGAGAGTATCCTCACCCATGGGTCAATCCAAACCAATACATACGCACACAGCCTGTTGTTCTCTTGAAGCTGGAAGACTCCTCTGAGACCCAATACCGATGCATGGCCTGCGGCGAGAGGATGACTGCAAGCGAACTGAAGGAAAGACGAACACGCCAGCGAGCGAGAGTCGCTCCAGACCGCAATGCCAAGCTTTCAATTCTACCATAGACCGATTGAAACCAAATGTATTACATTTCGGGTGCGGTTGTAATACATCTTTCAATTCTACCATAGACCGACTGGAGCGACTGTGAGGACGGCATGTGGGTTTCGAGCTCACCAAGGCACCAAGCCGGAAACAATAATGCACACGATGCGCCTTGCAGGATTGGATCAGATTCGGAGCTGTCAAGGAGTTGAGTGTGGAGTTCAGGAAGGACTATCCGATCCGGGAAGGCGGGTTCCTCAAACAGCTCGGAGGATTCGACATCTACCGCTCACCAAGCCTCATCATGGCCATAGTTGCAGTTGAGACTCAGAATGGAGCTCGGGACATCCGATTCTACCGCTGGCAACTCAGGAAAGACAAGCAGTCAGGAGAAGAAGCATGGAAGGTCGACCTTGCACGCTTCAGCGTGGGACGATTCGACTTCAAGGCGATCGCGGAGAAGGTAGATCGCTTAAGGCAACTGTTCCCTTGACCAGTTGCCAAGCATGCTCATCAGCAGTCCTATGGAACCCTCCACGGCTAATGTAGCGGATCAAACACTTCTTTGAGCCATGAAGCGGGTCGGCGTAGCCGAGCTTCCCCTGCACCAAGGAAGATGCCCACCTTGGCTGTTCAAACGAATGAAACGCCTAGGTGGAGCAATAGCCGAGCTGATCATCCATGAACACGGCCGACGAGAGTTTCTAAGGAGAATAGGCGATCCCTTCTTCTTCCAAGCGCTTGGATGCACGCTCGGGTTCGACTGGCATTCATCCGGAGTGACCACGACAGTTTGTGGAGCACTCCAAGAGGCGATCGAGCCAGAAGAGCTGGGCATCGCTGTCTGCGGAGGGAAAGGGAAGGTTTCAAAGCAGACCCAAAACGAGATTGAGGAAGTTGCGGATTGTCTCTCGCTGTCGTCACAGAGGATAGAATCTCTGAGATACGCGAGCAGGATGGCGGCGAAGGTCGATAACAGCTGTCTTCAGGACGGATATCAACTCTACCACCATTGCTTCATAGTCAGCGAGGACGGGGACTGGGCAGTAGTCCAACAGGGTATGCAGGAGCACTTGGCTAGGCGCTACCACTGGCTATCGGAGAACATGCGTAGCTTTGTGGAGGAGCCTCACTCAGGAATCGCAAGCGACCGCCAAGAGCAATCTGTGCTCGACATGACAGCTGGTGAGAGTGAGGAAGCAAGAAAGACCAGCCTGGATCTCGTGCTTGATGAGCCACAGCGGCTCAGCGGCCTAATTAGAGAAGCAAAGCAAGCATCGATTGACGAATACTTGCCTCACAGGAGCCAAATCCTGACTCTTGTCATGCCCACCCAGCACACTATTCAGGAACTCACGGACAGGACGATCGCTGCACTTCACAGAGCCTATGAGATTCAACCTGAGAGCTACGAAGAGCTTGTTGCGATCAGGGGTATCGGGCCGAAAGCTGTACGAGCTCTGGCCCTTGTTTCCGAGCTGATCTATGGTGCATCTGCCTCTTGGAGAGACCCTGCGAAGTACAGCTTTGCGCACGGTGGGAAAGACGGCATCCCGTATCCTGTGGATAGGAGAACATATGACAAGACGATCGAGATCATTGAAAATGCGGCTTTGTCCGCGAACATCGGACAGAACGAGAAGATCGATGCTGTGAGAAGGTTGCATGAGTTCCTCTAGGAGTTCGAATCTTCAATGGTGCCAGGGCAGGTTCCTTCGATCCCGCCGTATGCTGGCCATGCGGTTTGACTGTGGGTATCAGGCTCTTTCTATGAACCAACAACTGTTGGTCCAGTCTGGCCTGCCTTCGTCTTCTCTAGTCCCGTGAGATCGAGATCGAGTTCAAGGATGCCAGCAAGTTTCTCCAGAACTCTTCTTGCTGCTTGCGGGTCAGGTGACTCTGGATCTTCAGGGTTTGGTTGGCTTCTACCGAAGAGGCATATGCCCTTGATTCCTCTGAGTTTCGCCAAGCCCAAGACCAGACCGGAGAAACCGATGAAGGGCCCCTCGTACCCTGTTCCGATGCCGTGTTTCTTGAGTTCATCCACGAGTTCAGGATCAGTCGCGGCACAGCAGACCTCCCCTTCACCGACGCCGTATCCTGCCAGCACGAAAAGTCGTGTCACGCTGTGCTTCTCGTATATGTCTAAGACTTGCTCTGCAACCTCATGCTGTCCCTGGAAGTTTGCGTGGTAACCTCTAGTTAGCAGAAGCCTCGGAGAATCAGAGAGGTGGAATTCGACCTTTGGAAGCGTTATTCGGTCGTGCTGAAGCCAGACGCCGGGCCTGCCAGGGTAGTCTGGATGTGCTGCGTAGGAGGGCTGCGTCTGGTAGATCATGGGGAAATGCGGGGAATAGAGTTCTTCGATCAGTCTTGGCTGAAGCTTCTCAACCAAGTAGTCTACAGCTATCTTCCCAACCGATCTTAGGCCGCGTGATCCGACGATAGCAGTGAGGCCTGACATTTCTGATTCCTCAGCACATCCAAGAGAAGCGGTGAGCGGTCATCAGACGTACATTTGCTCCTTTGGCGGACGGGGAGCCGCGGCTCTTCGGACTTCCTCGATTGTGCGCTGCTCGATCTCTTCCATTTTTTGCATGAACTCTTGGCTCAGTTTCGCTTCCTCTTCCAGAGGCTTCATGTCGATCTCAATGTTCAGCATCCTTGTCAGCACCGCGAGTAGCGCTTGAGCCGCCTTGGCGTCAACAACGAACCGACCTGTCGGCGTCGTGTAGGCGGGGGTCTCACTGAGTAGGCATATGCTTGGAATATTCTGAAGCGCTGCAAGTCCGAAGAGTAGGCCGTTGGTACCGGCTATGCTGCCGTCTTCCATCGGAACCACACCGTATTCCTTCAGTTCGTCAATGAGGCTCGGGTCGCTGGCCGCTCCGTGGACTCTGGGCTTTTCGGACGGTTTCTCCACAACGTACGCGGCTGTCGCATAGAGTCTAACGACGCCGAGGTTCCTGGCTCTGGATATGGTTTCGTTGGCGATTTCGTATTGTCC
>JALHTB010000112.1 GCA_022865625.1 Candidatus Bathyarchaeota archaeon | reverse complement strand
TGGCGGGCCCGGTGGGATTTGAACCCACGATCTCTGGCTTTCCGCCGAGTCATCCGCAGGCTTCCGCGAGGAGGTTATCTCTCCCCTCAACGTCATGATCCGTGCTAGACTACGGGCCCGAGCAACCTGAGATGCGAAATCCTACACATCTGAGGCTCTGAGACTTCCTAGGTGTTCATACTGAGGCTATGTGGTTTTCGGAGTATCTCCTGACTGATCTGTGCTCGCGGATGTTACCGCTCGTTCAAGGGCGTCGGCGACATTTTCACGTCCCATCGCTTCGATGTAGGGTCCGAGTCTTGGGCCTCTAGGTGATCCTAGAAGCATTCCATAGAGCATCCTGAAGAACTCTGGTGGATCGATTCCGTTTTTCTTAGCGACTTCAAATATGGAATTCTGAAGGGCATCAACAGATGTCGGTCCTCTTATGATGCCAAGTAGCTCGCGGACCGCATTCGCCTCCGGACCGGAAAGCGTAGGGATATGTTCCGTTATCTCGGTGAAGTCCTCCGCCCAGTTTCGTGCATATCGTAGTCGTGCGTCAATGTCTTGCTGTCGGTCTCCGCGCAGGTAGCCGTACTCCTCCAGCTTGGAGAGGGCGTATTCGTTCTCCTTGCCTTTCGGAGCGATTTTCGCAAGGTAGACCAAGAGATTGTATGGGATGTGAGCATCAGGTCGTTCAGGAGGCCTCAGGCGCCAAACATACTCGTAAAGGCCTTTCAACCCCACCAGTTCGTTCTTGTCTTCGACCACTTTCTTTCCGAAGTATATGTCTTCGAGTTTGTCAAGTTCTGTCATGTACGTCGGGATATCGTCTACTGAAAGCGTCCTCGCGCCGACGATTCGTTTTAGCATGAGCAGTATCAGGGACTCTGGCGAGGCGTATCGCAACCATATCTGCGGCGTAAGGATGTTACCGACTGACTTCGAGATCTTCTTCCCGGACTTGTCAAGGAACATCTCATACCTAATGTGATATGGCGGCGCATACCCAAGCACATCCTGACAGATGCGGTCGTTCACTCGGACCGAATCCATGATGTCTTTGCCGTATGCCTCGAAGTTGATTTCGAGCGCTTCCCACCTAGCCGCGAACTCGCTCTTCCAACTCAGCTTCCCGAGACCACTGAGTACATCAACCTCGCCCCTGAAACCGCATCCTTCAAGCTCTTGGCCTCTGATCTCAACCTGGCCTTCACATGAATAGAGGACCTTGTGTTCTTCTGGGAGGTACTTGTAGGCTCGAGTTGTGTAGATTCTTCCGCATCCTCCGCAAATCGGAAAGTAGGGAAGAACTTCTGTGTACTTCTCCTGCCCCAGCTCCTCCTTTATGATCTTCGCAACCCTGTCAGCATTCTCCAGGATCTTCAGAATCTGGTTGTTGTATAATCCCTCACGGTAGGCCTTTGTTGCAGAGAGGAACGTGTACTCGACACCGCATCTATCCAGCGCTTCGCGTAGGAGCGAACTCATGTGGTCGCCATAGCTTCCATGGCAGTTGAACGGATCAGGTATCGACGTAACCGGATAACTCAGATATGTCGCAAGCGATGCCGGCATCCCTGTCGGTACTTTTCTCAATCCATCCATGTCATCAGAGAAAGCTATGTACTCAGCCTTTCTGCCCAACGATTCTATTGCGAGCTTGATCGCGTATGATCTGACGCCATCACCTAGGCTACCAACATGCGGGATTCCAGAAGCGCCTAGCCCGCTCTCAGTCCGAATCACAGTTGGTTTTCTGCCCAGCTGATCTTCTCTCTCTAGGACTCGTTGCGCGACAAGGTCGAGCCAGGTCCCCCTTCCAATGATCTGTCTCGACATACGATGCGCTCCCGAACGATGACTTTCTATTCACTTGGCGAATCATAAAGCTTTGATGAAACCGGACAACCGAATCTCGGAAACCAGCTCCAGTCACGACGGATCAGGAAACCCTTTTTAGCGCAAGCCAATGGCTAACTGCGCACATCTCACGCCTAGAGGAGTGAGATGAGAATCTATCAACAGAAACCAGAATCGGTGAATCCGAGACATGTCAAAAGCGGGAAATCCGAAGGTTTGGCTCTCTCTCATGGCATTTGTCGGAATCGTGGCTGCTCTAGACTACCTGCTCTTGGACTATCTCGTCTCACACGGACTTGAGCCAAAGCTCTACCCGGTACAGGTCGCGAGTTTCCAATTCCCCATCCCGCTGTTAAGCTTGACATTCGTCGGACTACTGATTGTGGCAATCGTGGCATGGCTCAACATGTCAAGCATTCCCATTTCAGTGGCAAGAGAGATGTCTCAGCTTGAGAACCTGCGCATACTGAGAGCTGCAGGAGTCGCGCTTTTCCTCTTCAGCGCAGTCCTCTTCGGACCGTACATCATTGGAGCAAGCGTTTTCTGGAGACAGATGGCGCTTGTGGGCAGGGGTACCCCACAACTTGCAGGCTTCCTGCAGAGCTTGTTCTACTCCATCCAACCTGTGGCGGTCTTAGACAGTTTGACGAAACTTGCGATATCCCAGAACGTCGCAGCCGCAGCGCTGGGTGCCGCTTCGGGACTGATAGGGCATTATCAGCGGCGTATCAGGCGGATGCGATAGATTCGCCGCACAAGCAACTGTCTATATCACACTAACTATCACCTAGTTCTGCTGATTCGCGAATGGCTCAGTTCACTTGTCGTACAATCGACATCCTGACCGGGCATCGTACAGTCCTGCTGAATCGCAAAGACTGCGAACACGTGGACATTCGTGCTCATGACCGCGTCAATCTGAGAAAAGGGGACAAGAGCGCAACCGCGACTGTTGACACCACCACAACAATAGTTCACGTTGGCGAGATAGGAATCACCAACGATCTCATACCGGAATTGGGCGTGAACGAAGGCGAAGTCATCGACGTATCTCTCCTTCCCGCTCCTGCATCTGCGTCCTTCATTCGCAAGAAAGTAATGGGACATAAGCTCTCGAAGGATGAGATCTACTCGATAGTTCAGGACGCAGTCAAAGGCGTGCTCACAGACGTGGAAATGACTGGGTTCCTGATGGCTCAGCATTTCCTTGGCATGACGGATGAGGAGGAAGTCTGGCTTACAAGGGCGATGGCAGACACTGGAGAGAAGATCGATTTTGAGAAACCAGTGTACGACAAGCACTCTGTGGGCGGTGTTCCAGGAAACAAGGTGAGCCTTCTTATCGTTCCGATCATAGCTTCGGCTGGTCTGCTGATCCCGAAGACAAGCAGCCGCGCAATCACAAGTCCGTCTGGCACTGCAGACACAATGAGCGTCCTCGCCCCAATCGAGTTCTCTGCAGCGGAATTGAAGAAGGTAACACTGAAGACCGGGGGAGCGATCGTATGGGGAGGAGGCCTTCACCTTGCGCCTGCTGATGACATTTTCATCAATGTTGAGCATCCGTTGCGAGTTGACCCAGAACCACAAATGATCGCGAGTATAATGGCGAAGAAGCTAGCGGTAGGCGTTGACTTCATGGTCCTCGATCTGCCGGTAGGGCAGGAGGCAAAGATCCCGTCGTCGGATGAGGGACGGAGACTCTCATTCAAGTTCATTAACATGGGTGACAAACTCGGAATCAAGGTGAGATGCGGAATCACCTACGGCGGCCAACCAGTCGGGTACACAGTAGGGCCGGCACTGGAAGCGCGAGAAGCCTTCGAGGCACTTGAGGGACATGGCCCCGCCAGCCTGATTGAGAAGTCAACATCGCTTGCAGGTATGCTCCTTGAACTCGGGGGCAAAGCTGTTCGCGGCGGAGGACAAGAACTTGCAAAGCAAATCCTCGCCTCAGGTAAGGCCTTGGGAAAGATGCGCGAGATAATAAACGCTCAAGGAGGAGACAGCAAAATCCAATCAAGCGGAATCCCAGTCGGCCAATGCAAAGCAGAGATAGTCGCCCCGTGTGACGGCTACATAACACACGTCTCCAACGCTGCCATCAACCAGATTGCCCGTGCGGCAGGGGCGCCAATCGAAAAGGGAGCCGGCATAATCTTGCATGGAAAGGAAGGGCACAAGGTCTCAAAGGGACAGACGATCATGGAGATTCTTGGGGAAAGAGACTCTCGCGTCGACGAGGCCTACGGTCTAGCTGTAAAGCTGGCACCGATCAGCATCGAAGGCATGCTTCTCCAAGAGGTATCCTCCGACTAGTCGCAGATCCGCAGAAAGGTCCCCGTTCCAGATCGAGATTGGTCAGGCGAACAAGCCTTAAGCCCTGACGCACCCGTTTCTGGGCAGAGCTACGACAGAATCCAGTGACACGTCTCCATGCTGCACAACTGTCCGATCTGCAACAATGCGACAGTCGAGGGATCGCTGTTCTGTAGGGCACATGACCGCGCACAAGTGCAATTCGAGTCTGCATTCGGCAAATGGCAACACGCGTATGGCAGCCAGCTTGAGAAGAGGGCGTTTCTCGAACGACTCCTGCAGCTCCCCGAGACCGGCAGGAAATCATGCGAAGTAGCACGTTTCCTTCTGGAGAAGGGTTCAACGTGAGGACCACGCTCATAATCGCGGAGAAGCCGGACGCGGCTCTGCACATCGCTGAAGCTCTTCATCCTCACGGTGAGCCGAGAAAGCTAAGCCGCAAGACGGTTCCAGTCTACGAAATCGTTCGCCCCGCTGAGCGAGTTCTCGTGTGTTCTGCGCTCGGTCACCTCTACAAAGTGGAGCAGATTGGAGGCGCGTCACGTCGGGACTACCCCGTCTGGGAATATGGTTGGAAACCGATCCACGCAAGCGAACAAGGACGCGCAAGACAGGAAAAATGGCTTGACGCCATAGCCGGACTCGCCAAGGAAGCCGACACTTACGTCAACGCATGTGATCTCGATGTCGAAGGATCTCTAATCGGATACATGATCCTGAAGTATGCATGCAACGGGGCCCACTCAGTAGCGAAGAGGATGAAGTTCAGCACGCTAACTCCCGAAGAGTTGCGACGTGCATATGAGAACATGCTACCGCAGCTTGATTTTCCCCTCGTGAACGCTGGTCTGTGCCGCCACGAAGTAGACTGGCTATATGGAATCAATCTCTCGCGTGCATTGATAGAGTCTGCTAGGAGATCAAGCAACAGATATACTACTCTCAGCACAGGGCGAGTTCAAGGTCCGACCCTAAGGTTTGTCGTCGAGCGCGAGCAGCAAATCGAGACATTCGTACCCATCCCATATTGGGAGATCCAAGCCAACGTGGAGATCAATGGGCAAACCCTCCAAGCCGAATATGAAGCGCCAAGACTCGACACCAAAGCAGAAGCCGAGGGAGTTGCTTCAAAGTCACATGGAAAGGAAGGTCTGGTCGGAGACATCGAGTCCCGCGCCGCTCAGGTTCTCCCTCCTGTTCCCTTTGATCTTTCAACGCTTCAAGCAGAGGCGTATAGACACTTTAGAATGGTCCCTCGTGAGAGTCTCGGAGTTGCAGAGCGTCTCTATCTCGACGCTATCATATCATATCCTAGAACTTCCAGTCAGCAACTACCCGCCTCAATCAACTATCGCCATGTTCTTGAGCTCCTGAGCAAGAACACAACCTACGAACCGCTCGCAACCAAGTTGCTGAACACACATAACCTCTTGCCGAATGAAGGGAAGAAGACTGACCCTGCCCATCCGGCGGTATATCCAACGGGGGCTCCTCCGAAGCGGCCTCTCGAGCCGAAACAGTCCAAGATTCTTGATCTCATTGTCAGACGATTCATGGCAGTCTTCGGTCCGCCTGCAGAACGAGAAACGGTCAAAGCAACGATCAACGTCGACAACTTGAAGTTCTACCTGAGAGGTTCCCGCATCCTGGATGCCGGTTGGATAGATTTCTACAAACCTTACGCGAGATTTGAGGAGGTCACGCTTCCTCCAGTCAGCAAAGGAACGCATGTGAAGTTCCTGTCGGTCAGTGCCGTTGAGAAGTTTTCACAACCGCCACCTAGATACAACCCGAGCAGTCTCCTTCGCGAGATGGAAGCAAACGAGATAGGGACTAAGGCCACACGAGCTGAGATAATCGAAACTCTCGCGCGAAGAGCATACATCAAGGGCGATAGAATCGAGGTGACACCGCTCGGAATCCAAATCGTCGATGTGCTTGAGAAGTACTGTCCAAGAGTCCTCGACGTTGCGTTCACAAGAGAACTCGAAGAGATGATGGCGGACATCGAACTTGGAAAAGAGAAGAGGCAACGAGTAGTCAGCGAAGCGATCAGTCACTTGCGGCCGATCATGGATGAATTGAAGACCCACGAGCAGGAGATTGGGGGGCAACTCAGCTCTACGATCAGACAAGCGCAAGCCGCAGAGCTGACTTTCTCTGTTGCCTGCCCGAAGTGCGGACGCGTGTTGCATGTGGTAAGAAACCGAAAGAGTGGAAAGCGCTTCATCGGATGCCTTGGGAAATGGGAAGCGGGATGTAGCTTCACCCTTCCACTTCCGCAACTCGGAAGGTTGAGTCTACTGGACCAGCGATGCAACAAGTGTGGCTTTCAGTTGGTCAAGGCCACGTCCAAGGGAAGACGTCCTCTGATCACATGTCAAATGTGCTACACCAAAGAGTAGCAAAACTGAGTGGCTTGAGTCACTGTTCTCAACACGCACTGTGGATGAACTGGCATGTCTCACTAGCGGAGGGCAGTGCAGCTCGTTTGAGCATCAAAGCCACAAGCGTTTGAATGATGTGACTCAGGCGAAAAACCGACTCCGGGATGTTGGCCGCACGTGATCCAGTGGCTGAGCAGGTACAGTCTCTCTCGTTCTTGTCAGGTATCATGAGTCCAAGCCTTGCCGATGGGACTTGCAGGGCTTGCCCCTGGCCTCTTCAACACCAAACGAAACGAACTCTGAGCTTTCCCCAAAGTACACTCTGTACAGTCAGAACTCGAGGAGAATCCGATCTTACTACCCATAACAGAATGCCCGGGGCGTGCAAGATGTTTTGATCGGAAGAGTTGGGGATCGCGAATCAGATGCCGGCGTGGATTCGAAGTCGATCTTGGGATTTGCCTTCGAAACCGCTCTCTCGACTGCTCCGCCTTTCGAATGACAAATGACTAATACCACCGATTTCAAACAATTTGTGTCTGCGTGGCGATGGCCTTGGGCCTGTGTTGGGTGGAGCGCATCCTCACAAAGATCGACATCCGGATCATGCGTTCGTCTCTTCTTCTTAGCACGGCCCTGATCGTCGGATACGCGGTCGTGGGAATTCTGGCTGGGGGCGCGTCGAGGGTTGTTCATGACCTGTCTCTCCCTGTCTTCTGGGTGTTCTTCTGGGCTGTGATCTACGTAACTGGGCGGCACTGCGATGTCATGAGAAAAGGCATGGACTGGGTCACTGGGATCGGCACGAACACCGGCCTGAGTGCGCAGGAAGGACCCGCCTTGTACGCGCAGATGAGAGAAACAGTGTTTGGAAAGCTATCTAGCCTAGTCGGAGCTCTGACCTATGTTGTCAGTGTTGCATATTTTGCTGTTTTCACCCTTCCACGGACCGGGTGGCGTCTGACAGAGCTCCCTTACGATGGCGGATTTGCTTTGGGTATTCCATTGACCTCCGTTCCACTGCTGCTGGCAAGTGAGCTGCTGCACTGGGCGTTGATTCGTGCTGTTTCGACAACCTCCATGTGCTTGGCCCTTGCGGGCGTAGTCTTCCTGTACAAGGTCTCTCATGATGTTCCGATGAGATTCACCGCTTTCGATCACTGGGAAATGAAGCCTCTTGTTGACTTGGCTTGGAGCATCTCCTATTCACTTGGCGTGGCAGGTTTTTTCCTCTTGGGTTGGCTTCCATTCCTGATAGTCTCTGCTCTTGGGACTGGCGCGATTGATACCGCGCTTGCTCTGCTTGTAGCAGTCGCATATGGTCTTCTTGCGTTCGGGATCTCGCTGTGGTCCCTTCTGCTCGTGAGACGGACGCTTGTCTCGGCCAAGCGAGAGGTCTTATCGGAGATCCATGAAAGGCTCTGGCGAGTATATCAGGATCTGAAGACGGGAGGAAAGAAGACATCAGCCCTCTCGGAGAGGGAGCTGCAGGAGCTCGATGTCGAAGTAGTGACACTTGCAAAGATCAGCAGCAATGTTGAGAGTAAGGTCGTATTTCCGTTATCATTGAGGAATGTCTTGCGCCTGCTATTCTCACCCGTAATCTATCCTGGTTTAACGATTCTACGGGAATACTTGAGGTCAACCTTCGGAGTCTAGATGACGCCACATTCTCGGTGACCATGGTGACTGTGCAACAGCATGGAACAGGCAGCCTCACTGTCGGTATCTACGCTCATAACGAAGAGGGCAACATCTCACATATCTTGGAGCAAGTTCTGGAAAGACAGGGCCTTGGCGAGGATACGAGAATCATCGTCGTCTGTTCAGGTTGCACTGACTCGACTGTTCCAGTCGTACAGCACTATGCAGTGCGTGACAAACGGATAGAACTCGTGATCGAGCCTGAGAGGCTCGGCGTGGGGTCTGCCATCAACAGGGTTCTCGAGAGGTGCACGACTGACATTTTGGTCTTGATAGAGGCCGATGCAAGACTACGCGAGGGCGCCGTGCGTCAGCTGGTGAACGAGCTTCAGGAGAACGAGGCCGGGCTTGTTGGGGCTTGGCCGATGATAGAGAATGAGAACCATGGGTGGATACCGCGCGGCCTGGCTTTCATTAGAAGAGTTCTTCTTCGCTGCCTGTTCAATCTGAGATCTCCGGCCGACCAGACATATTCAAACAGCGAGTTCGTCTGCTTCAGAAGACGACTCGTTAGCCGGCTGCCAACTCATATTGTTAACGTCGAGACATACGTCGATCTTTGCGTTCACAAATCAGGGTATGCCGTCTTGCCAAGTCGCAGAGCGCGAGTACTCATCAGGTTGCCTGAGACTGTCTCGGATTACATAGCCCAGCGCCGGAGGATCCATTACGGTCACATGCAGGTCAAGAGGTTTACTGGCCGCTACGCATCCTCGATGGAAGGTATCGCCTCAAGAAGACCTGGGCTAGTGTTTCTTTCGACTGTTCAAGAGCTTCGTATCAGACCGAGACTGATGCTTGAGATGTGGCCAGTGCTGTTCCTAGACTTGCTAGCCTATTTTTGGGCGTGCATCGACCTCATGCGACAGACTAACCATGTCACATGGACGATGGTTTCGACAACAAAATGGTAGTCGCTACTGGAAAGCTCAGGACTTTAAGAGCTCATCCAAAGATCCTCTCAAATCGTGCATCAACGCTCACGCGTCGACCTCCAGACACCAATTTGCAAGTTCTGCCAAGTCTCTGCATTGGGAAGAGTTATGTAGAGACTGGTGTGGTCACTTGTGTCGATCGCAGATTGGTGGAGTCTCCTGTCACCGCTCTCGTCTGAACTCTTCAGCTTGTCACAGCAGGCCATACTAGTTCTTTGCGCGATCATTTCTGGGCTTCTCGGAGTCTACGCCATTCATGTCTGGATTCTCACGCTGCTGGCGTTTCGAAGAAGAGCACCGCCGACCGTCTCGCCTCCTAGTGCTTGGCCTTCTGTGTCCGTTCACGTTCCTGTATACAATGAGAAGTCGGTCATATCGCGGCTGCTTGATTCAATCCTCGCATTTGATTATCCTCCAGACAAGCTTGAGATCATCATTGTCGACGATTCAAGCGACGGCACGACCGAACTCGTTCAAGCCTACGAGAGGAATCATCCGGGGCTCGTGACTGTCATCCACCGTAAGAATCGAGACGGGTTCAAGGCAGGTGCGCTACAGACTGCTCTGGCAAGAAGCAAAGGCGAGTTCTTCGCGGTCTTCGACGCTGATCACGTGCCACCTCGGGATTTCCTTTGGAGAATGATCCCGTACCTGTCCTCTGACAACACGGTTGCATTCGCACAGGCACGTCCGACCTACCTGCATGATGGGGACTCGTGGGTGGCCCGTGCTCTAACTCTTGGGACAGACTCATACGCCTTCGTTGATCAGGAGGCTCGATTCTCAGCCAACCTTTTGACGCACTTCAGCGGTGGCGGCGCAGTATTCAGAAAAACGGCCGTAACGAGTGTTGGAGGATGGAACTCCGAAACGCTCGCTGAAGATCTTGACCTATCCATACGTCTGCGATTGAAAGGCTGGCGTTATGTGTACGATGAGTCAATCGCTTGTCCGGGTGAGGTGCCGGCATCATTCTCCATACTAAGACAACAGCAATTCAGATGGGCAAGCGGTTTTGCAGGCTGTCTGAAGAAGTACCTGCGTAGTCTGGTCACGACAAAGCAGATGTCGTTCGTGCAGAAGGCGGAGGCGGTGGTCTATTTGACTGACTATTTTGCTTCTCCGCTTATTGCGGTCGGAGTCCTCCTTGCGATTCTATACTGCTTGGTGTTTCCGCTGGACTTCATTTTGAATGGATATCGGAGCGATGCTCTGGTTGCTTTCACAGTATTGATGTCAGCGTTGATCTACACTGCACCGCTTGCGTTGTTTATTGTTGCAGCCTTCAGATCTACTAATGGATTGCTGCGAAGGGTAGGGCGTCTGGTAGATCTGGTCTATCTGGGCGTGCTCTCTGTGGCGATTTTCCTGACGAGCGCTAGGGCTGTACTCAATGGCTTTCTCAACCGCGCTGTATACTTCTATAGAACACCGAAACATGGGGATGCTGCCACGTCACAGGCGAGTGATTGAAGATGAGCCAGATGCCCAAGGTTTGCGTCGCGGTCCCTACCTACAACGAGCGCGAGAACGTCTCCAGATTGATACCGATGCTCCTCGGGGTCTTTCGCGACAACACCATCGACGGATGGGTTCTGATTGTCGATGACTCAAGCGCTGACGGGACAGGCGAGATCGCAGACGCACTCTCGAGAGAACATCGGAACATTCGAGTCATCCACAGAACGGCGAAGCTTGGGATCGGCAGTGCCTACAAGGAGGCGTTCAGCACAGCACTGATGGATGCAGAAACCGGAATCATCGTCGAGATGGACGCCGACCTCTCGCACGACCCCATATACCTCCCATCGATTCTGCACGCCGCTCAGCAGTCAGGCGGAATCGGACTTGGGTCTCGCTATGTGAAGGGAGGGCGTGTGGAGGGTTGGTCAAGGAAGAGAAGGCTCGTCAGCTGGGGTGCAAACTTCCTGACTCGCATGATCCTCGGACTACATGTCAAAGACGCAACAAGCGGCTACAGGGCCTACACCCGTGGAGCTCTCACAAAGATCGGATACCTAGAAGCCGGCACAAAGGCTTACGCCTTCCAAGTCGAAATGCTACATAGGTGCGAGAAACACAAGTTCCCAATCCAAGAGGTCCCCATCACATTCTATGAGCGCAAGGTGGGGAAGTCGAAACTAACGAAGGGGGATATTCTCGATTTCCTAAAGACCCTCTTGCGTCTTAGGCTTCGGTTCTGATCCCTGCCCTACTTGAGTTGGCTTCGCTTATCTATGACGAGGAGAAGCGAGATGACCAAACCTATGGCATACAGGATGAGCGAAGCGTTGAACACGGTCACGATGTCGCTGGAATACCAGCCGGACAGTGTGACCGAGTAGAAGAGCGTCGAGAACGTCTCTACGATTGCCAGAGGGAACAGAAGCAGTGAGAGCCACAACGCAAATCGTCTTCCAAGGAACACTCCGAGCCCTGTGACGATCGAGACCAGACTCAGGACTATGAGAGGTATCAATCCTAGGTCATAGAGGGCAGAGAAGACAAGGCCGTAGACACCCAGAAGTATGAATATTGCACTCGCGACTACGAGCCCGGTGGCATGAGTACGCTCGATGTTTGCCTTTCCAGCCATTGCTCTCAACTCACGGTCGCAGGCATAACACAGGGTCATGTATATTGTTTTATTGATTCATGGTTGCACCGAAGATGAGTGAAGATAGCTGAGCAAGCGAGCGAAAACAACCGATCGGAAGATCCGTATGAAGTGGGCAACAGGGTGGAAAAAGAAGGGCTTGGGTGTCTTCTACCAGAGCGGTATCCTTGCGAACTTCCTATGGAGGATCGCGTCCAGTCCGAGCACCCTTCCGCCTGGTGCGATCATCATTGCCAGTTGAGCACCGATCATGACAAGGCCAAGGCCTGCTGTGGAAGGAGAGGTGTGACCTGCAGCCAAGTAGAAGATCACGTTCATGACTATGCCGCCTAGAGCGCCCAAGCGAGTCAGGACTCCGAAGAGCAAGCTAATGCCCACAAGGACTTCGAAGATTGCGATTATTGTGACAACAGTTGCCGCATTTGGAACTGCAGTCTTCGTTAGGAAATCTACCATGAATGGATAGGGATTGGATTTCGCCCACACAGCACCAAAGACTTTCGACATACCGGCGAAGTAGGCCGTTGCGTTGCTGAGGATACTCTGTACCTTTCCCGTCCCCGAATTGAGCCACTCGTATGCCAAGAATAGCCTGACTAGTAGTACAGAGATGGCAGCGTTTGTCAAAGGAACTTGGAGTTTGCCTAATGCTTCTGTTACCGTCATTTCGTATCGCCTTATTGTCCTAAATATCATAATATTAGTATATTTAACCCTATGCCCTACCAAGACAACATCTCCAGCTCTCCAATCTGCAGGATGCCTGGATCAACCACTGCCAGAGCTGACAAGCTGGCAGTGTCTATTCTCAGATACTCTTCGTCAGCGTGGTCACTCAGCGCCTCATGCGGGCTGGCAGTTGGATCTGGAGAGTAGTCCCCCTGGAGCCTAAGGATAAGCAAATAACCAGAGTCAAGATCAAAGGAGCATTCACACACGAGTTGGCTGATGCTGTTGATTCCGGATCAAATCCGCTTGCATGTCTCTCAGTCTCAGGTCTTCTCAGGGTTTGAGAAGCCATTCAGCGAGGCTAGGTTCGTTGTGTTTGGTGTGCCATTCGACAAGACCAGCACCTACCGGGCCGGCTCAAAGTTCGCCCCGTCGGCTATACGAGAAGCGTCGTTGAACATAGAGACATACAGCCCCCGATCCAAGTTCGATCTTGAGGATGTCGGGATCTGTGACATCGGCGATCTACACGTCGTGGACGCGGTGGATGAGACGATGCGTCGATTGTCTGCTGTGGAGAGTGACATCCTGTCAGCCTCGAAGATACCGGTAGTCATGGGAGGCGAACACACAATCTCGTACGGAACGATCCGATCGTTCCCCAAAGACGTTGGGGTCGCATGTTTCGATGCTCACGCAGACATGCGAGACGAATACATGGGCGAGAAGCTGGTGCACGCCACGTTCCTCCGGAGGGTGATTGAGATGCTCGGCCCAGACAAGATCGTACACATCGGGCTGAGAGCACTCTGCAAAGAGGAACTGAGTTTCATCAAGAAGAATCACATACAGTCTTTCTCAATGAACGATCTCAAACGGCATGATGTGAAAGAGAACGTACGTATTGTCCGACGCGCACTTTCCGGTTTTAGTAAGCTCTACATCACAATAGACATGGATGCGCTCGATCCCGGATTCGCTCCTGGCGTCGGGAATCCTGAGCCAGACGGGATGTGGCCCGACCTGTTCTTCAGCATCGTGACAGGAATCTGCGATGAGAGACTAGCAGGGCTGGATCTCGTTGAGTTGTCTCCCGAGCACGACAGCGGGATCACTGCGCCGCTGGCGGCAAAGACGATCTTCGAGGCGATTTGTGCAACAGAGGCGGCAAGAAGCAAAGCTGAATGAGAGCGAGTTCAGCCAACTCTGACTATTCTCGACAGGAAGTGACCGTTGCAGTCATGCGTGTGAGGATACAGCCGCTGGCTCTTGTCCGACCCGTAGAGCCCGGGCAAACCTATTCTCGGCTCCGAGTCGACTTGCCTGAAGTCAGGGTTCGCTCGGATGAATCGATTGACGACATGCTCATTCTCCTCGGCAAGAATGCTACAGGTGCTATAGACGAGCGTGCCACCCTCACGAACAAGACGCGACGCATTCTCCAGCATAGCCAACTGGATGTGAGCAAGTTGACCTACACGTACGGGATCAACCATCCACTTAGTTGCAGGTGACTTCCAGAAGGTTCCAGTGTTGCTGCACGGAGGATCGAGCATCACAACATCAGCCTCAAGTTTCATCGGAAGAGGCTCGGTGGCATCTCCCAGCAGCGGCTGTGCTATCTTCACTCCAAGACGAGAGATCTCCCTCCTCCAAAAGGACATCCTTGAGAGTGATCTGTCAATCGCATAGATCGTCCCCTTGTTCTGCATCAGTTGGGCAAGATGTGTTGTCTTTGCGCCCGGTGCTGCGCAAACATCGACGACCAAGTCCCCTTGTTCCGGGGATGCCACTGCGCTCGCGAGAATGCTCGCCTTGTCTTGAATCGCGATTCTCCCTTGTCTGTATGGTTCTGTTCGTACGATTGCCCGTCTGGAGTTCAGAACCTTGAACGCGAATGGCAGGTTCTCAACAGGCCTGACCTCTATACCAGCCTTGTCTAGTTCGCGCAGACAGGTTTCCTCACTTCCCCGCAGCGTGTTGATCCGAATGTAGGATGAGGCTTCCTCTAGGTTTCGCTGCATCAGTCTCAGTGCTCCTCGTCTGCCAAGCAAGAACTCACAAGCGGACAGGAACCATGCTGGGTGACAGAGGCTCAGGGCTAGGGTCTCGTCAGGAGGAAGCCCTAGGGTGGCCTCCTGCAAGTCCAAGGCAAGGATTCTTCCGAGCGTCAGCTCAATCCGATGCAGATCTCTCCAGCCTAGTGCTGAACGTGCGGCGCGGACCATGCGAACTATGTCGTGATCGCTCGCTCCGTGGAACTTCGTCCAATAACAGAACATTCTAAGGAAGCTCACCAAGCCATGCTGCAACAAGTCGAGATCAAATTGCCTGCCTGCCGCCTTCCTAGTGAGATGGTCTATGAAGCTACGTCGTCGCGTGGTCTCGAGTACAAGCATCTGAGCTGTCCTCAGTCGATTCGGGTCAGTGACCCCGAGCTGTTTGGATGCCCTCGCGAATGCAGCTCGCTCGCTAAGGCGTTCGTGTTCCATCCAGCTTAACGTCTCAATGGCTAGGGCAACAGAGTCTCGCACTCATCTCATCTGCTTCGGTCGGTTCACCCCGACTATGCGGAATCTGACTTTCTTGTCAGGCCTGCTATTACTGTATGCGTTTTGCAGCCAGATCTGGCACAAATGCTTTCTATCTGAGTTGGTTCCCAAATACCTCGGAGTATTCCGCTGGATGCAGACACTCGACCAATACGTTCCCAAGCACTCAGAAACCAACTCTCATCTGAGACCAGTCGACGCAGGTGAGTTGGACATTCCGGCTGCTCCCCCGAACGTTCCGCCTTCCTACTTCGTTTCTATCGGGTATGATGGCGAGAAGCGCTCTTGCTATCTCCGTCTCTATGAGCCGAAGGGTCATCGAATCTACGAATGGTACGACACCACCGGACATCTGCCCTACTGCTTCACAGACAAATCGATTCAGGAGCTATCCAGCAATGAAGCGATCGTCAAGAACCCCGGTTTTGAGAGATTCGAGACAGTTGAGAAATACGATCCACTACGCAGCCTGTCAACGACCCGCACGAAGATCGTCGCGAAGGATCCTCTAACAATAGGAGGGAAACCAGTAGGTTCAATCCGAGATGCCATTCGTGCATGGGAGGCGGACATTAAGTACGTGGAGAACTACATCTATGACCGTGGCCTCGAACCAGGAATGATGTACGAGGTCAAGGGGGGCCTTCTGAAACCTGTCCAGTACTCCCTTCCCGAGGAATCAATCAATCGTGTAAACAGGCTTCTCCAAGCGGAATCGGACGAGTATAGAAGACTTGCACTTGAATGGGTGAGGCTTCTGGAATGCCCGGTCCCGACATACCTGCGCGCGGCCGTCGACATTGAGGTCTTCTCTCCTGTAGCGACGCGAATCCCCGATGCAGAGCTCGCTGACCAGCAAGTGATATGCGCCAGCCTCGTTGGATCGGACGATCGCAGACGCGTCTTCTTACTGAAGAAGGAGGGCAAGAAAGAAGGAACCACGCCATTGCCCAAGATCGCCTCTGTCGAATTCTACGAGACAGAAAGAGAGCTTCTCGCAGAGTTCTTCAAAGCCATGCTTCCTTACCCGGTTGTGCTGACATTCAACGGCGATGGCTTCGACCTAAGTTACCTCTACCATCGCGCTCAGAATCTCGGTTTCACGAAGGATGAGATCCCCATAGAGATGGGGCGCGATGTTTGCTACCTCAAGCACGGTTTGCACATAGATCTTTACAAGTTCTTCTTCAATCGGTCGATACAGATCTACGCATTCGGCCAAAAGTATCGTGAGAACACGCTTGGCGAGGTCAGCGGAGCCGTACTAGGAAGAGGAAAACTCGAGACATCAGCGCCAGTCTCTGACCTTGACTACGGCGAGCTCGCCACATACTGCCTCAACGATTCCGAGATCACGCTGGAGCTGACACGATTCGATGATGATCTTGTGATGAAACTCATGACAGCGCTCTCCCGGATCAGCTACATGAGCCTAGAGGACGTCTCACGACAAGGCGTTTCAAGCTGGATCAGAAGTATGACCTACTGTCATCACAGAAAACGCAACTACTTCATCCCACGGGCAGACGAGATTCAAGAGCTCAAGGGAGGCACAACGACCGAAGCCATCATCAAAGGCAAGAAATACAAAGGCGCCATCGTCGTCGAGCCCCGTCCAGGCGTTCATTTCAACGTCTCCGTTCTTGACTTCGCTTCTCTCTACCCTTCAATAATCAGAAACTGGAACCTAGGCTACGAGACCGTACGCTGTCCTCACACTGACGAGGAGTGCAGGCAGAATCTAATCCCCGGAACGTCACATTGGGTCTGCAAGAAAACGCGGGCTCTTGAGAGCCTCTTGATTGGCTCATTGAGAGATATACGAGTGAACTGGTACAAGCCCCGTTCCAAGGACGCATCCCTACCCAAAACCCAGCTGAGTTGGTACAAGGTCGTCTCAGATGCACTAAAGGTCGTACTGAACGCGAGCTACGGAGTCTTTGGAGCCGACCGATTCGCATTGTACTGCCCACCAGTCGCCGAAGCAACCGCAGCGATAGGAAGATACGCGATCTCACAGACCCTGGAGACGGCACGACAACTCGGGATCGAAGTGCTATACGGTGACACCGACTCACTCTTCATAGAAAGCCCAGACCCACAGATCCTCAAGAAACTAGTAGACTGGTCGAAGTCATCTCTGCATATGGAACTGGAGGTCGACAAGAACTACCGCTATCTTGCCTTGAGTTCCAGAAAGAAGAACTACCTCGGTGTCAAGCCTGACGGGAGTGTTGACATCAAGGGTCTAACAGGAAAGAAGCGGCACATACCGGAATTCCTATCCAGAGCTTTCTACGAGATGGTCCGAATCCTCAGCGACGTGAAGTCACCTGAGGAATTCGAGAACTCGAAGGCAAGGATAACCGAGATTGTAAAGGGATGCTATCTCAAGCTGCGAAACCGAGAATACACGGTCGACGAGCTGGCGTTCTCAGTGATGATGGGCCGCGAAACCGGAAGATACACAAAGACTACTCCTCAACATGTGAAAGCGGCAAAGCAGCTTGAAGGCAGAGGGTTCGAGATCAAGTCAGGAGAACTGATTGCATTTGTCAAAGTGATCGGGGGACAGGGTGTAAAACCCGTGCAGCTGGCAAGGGTGGATGAGATTGATATTCAGAAATACATGGAGTATCTGCGCTCAACCTTTGAACAGGTGATCGACGCGCTCGGGATTGAGTTTGAAGACCTCATCGGAGTCAAGAAGCTCGAATCCTTCTTCTCAGATGGAGAGTGAAGCAACGATCAAGGCATGAAGAGACCTTGAAGAGTCCTGTCACGATACTCGGGCTGAGACATGTTCCAACGGTCGAGCCGGGAGACAACCTTGGGAGAGCAATAGTCTATGCAGCAACCAGGCAGCATGCCAGACTCAGGGTCGGCGACGTCGTTGTCGTGACGCAAAAGATCGTCTCGAAGGTCGAGAGACGATTTGTCTCGCTTCGTGACATCAAGCCTTCCGATAGGGCGAAGAAACTTGCGAGGTCCATGAGAAAGGACCCCCGGCATGTTGAGGTCATATTGCGCGAAACGAAGCGCATAGTGAGGCGCCGCGGTGACCATCTGATAGTTCAAACTCGACATGGCTTGGTGTGTGCCAATGCGGGTGTCGACAGATCGAATGTCCAGGGTCACGACGTGGTCTCTCTCCTGCCGAGAGATCCTAACAGATCTGCGCAACGGATTCGAACGCAAATCAAGAATATCACAGGCAGGGATGTCGCGGTGATAGTGTCAGACACATTCGGTAGACCTTGGAGGATGGGGCAGACTAACGTCGCTATTGGTCTCTCGGGCATGCGACCATGGACAGACTATCGAGGAACGAAAGACATGTTCGGATACAGACTCTCAGTGACACTCATGGCGGTCGCAGATGAGCTTGCAAGTGCAGCCGAACTCGTAATGGGCAAGGCAGATCGTGTTCCTGTCGCTGTCATCCGAGGATACCCATATCGTGCCGGCCGCGGAAGTGCACGACAGTTGATCAGACCTGCAAGGCAAGATCTATTCCGTTAGGAACCCACTTCCTTGCTCGAAAGGATCGATTCCTATTCTCCTGCGTAGGTGTGGCACGAGGCAATAGGAGTGTCCTGCAATAGTGGATCGTAATCCTTGGGAGGACATGAACCACGGCAGACTTAACTACCGCTGCGCTTCTGTCTTCGCTCTCGCTTAGGTGCTATTCTTGGATTCGATAAAGCCCCCTGTACCAGTGGAGGTCAGTGATATTCTCAACTTCTCAAGGCTTGCACTTGCTCTTACAGAAGGCTCGCAGGTTCTGTGGCACTTCAAGCACAAGGGTAGGCATGTGCTCGGAATGTTCACTGCATACATGTACTGGGAGGGTGATCTGCCGATACTGGCCTACACATACACCGATTCCCCTCCCAAACCATTCCTAGCCTACAAATGCGACTCTCCGAAAGGGGAGGAGTGGATGTTCACAGACGACGCTGATGACAGCAGATATAGGTACGGTTCGTTCGTTGAGGTGAAGAGCCTGCCAGGGAAGTTCCTCGAATGCTTGGATGGTCAGTTTCCATCCCCGCCTGCACCGATGTTGGTTGAAGTGGAGAGCATCAATTCGATCATGCGAACACTTGTTCCACTGTCAATGCGTGAGGGCACCGTCTTTCCTCTGTGGCATTTCGTTCGTGACGGCAAGCACATAGTCGGGACGTGCAT
>JALHTB010000111.1 GCA_022865625.1 Candidatus Bathyarchaeota archaeon | reverse complement strand
TTTCACCTCCGCTCGGCTTGCTTTTCCCTTCTTCAACACGTTTTCAACTCCGATACCGGTTTGCTAGACTGCGCATTGGTCCTCAACCTGCCTGGATGCGTCGTGCAGTTTCAGTTCTGAGAGTGTATTGATCGTTGGAATACCGTTGCTCGTCCATCCCCGGAGCCTGTAGTATTCATCAAGCATGGGGTCCAACGCGACGGTGACATTCTTCGAATGTCCCTCAGGCAAAGGCGTTTCCAGCACTCGCTTCGGAAGGGAATCCGCCTCTCGACCGAATCCCTCTCTCACGTTGAAGACACGTTCAAGGTTGAAGATTCTCTCCCCGATGTCCATCAGATCTCTGGCAGAGAATGGTATGTCCGTGACTGCTCGAAGCAAGCGAGCATAGTGTTCCGGGTTCATGGCGAACTGTGAGAACCGGCACAGAACCATTGAGTCTGTGGCGGCTGAGATATTCTGAAGCAGTATTGTGAGGCTGGCTTTTCCGTCTATCTTGAAACGGTCAATGAGGGCAGGGTTTCCTAGAACTTCCGGCGACGTCATGTATGCGCGAAGATGACATGCTCCCCGGTTTGACGTCGCATATGCTACTCCCATTCCTTGAATCCCTCTGGGATCGTAGGCCGGAATCTCAAGCCCCTTCACACTCATCGAGAACTCCGGATGCCCGTGCCGCTCAGCAAATCTGAAAGATCCTTCAGCAAGCTCGTTCCCAATCCCAGTGCGCTCGCCGATCATCTTGACAAGGTTCACCATTGCCTCAGAGTCCCCGAATCTTGGACCTGAGGTGAGGTGACCGGTGTCTGAGAGTTCCATCGCGCATGCTATCGTGCTACCAGTTGAGATGGTGTCGAGCCCGTACTCGTTGCAGAGATAGTTCGCCTCTGTGATTGCTTCCAGATCGCGTACTCCACAAGCGGCACCGAAAGCCCCTATTGTCTCATATTCTGGACCCTCTCCGTGTCTGTCTCTTCCTGGTATCTTGGTCTCTCTTCCGCAAGCAATCGTGCACGCATCACACGCGACCCTCTTCTCGAATATTCGCTCCCTGATCGTCTCTCCAGAGATCGCATCCGCGTCCTCAAAGTAGCCCCTCCGAAAGTTCATGGTCGGTAACGCGCCGATCTCGTTGATCACGTTCACGAGGACCGCTGTTCCATAATTCGGTAGTGAGTCCTTCGTGACCGGGTTCTTTGAAATCGCTTCAAGACCCACACGAGCGGCTGCTGTGAATTCCTCTCTATTGGCTATCGGCGTTTCATGAGTTCCGAGAACGGCGATCGCCTTGAGGTTCTTTGACCCCATGACGGCTCCGACGCCGCCTCTGCCGGCGGCCCTGTGCTTGTCATTGATTATGGCACTGATCAGAACTTGCCGCTCACCAGCAGGTCCTATGCATGCTACCTTGGCTTCCTTGTCGGTCTCAGACTTGACAGTGTCTTCTGTCGTATGAGTATTGGATCCCCAGATGTGATCGGCGTTCCGGATCTCGATTGATTCGTCGCGAATCCATAGGTAACTTGGTTTCTCTGCTTTGCCCTCTACTACCACCGCGTCCCAGCCACTGCGCTTCAGCTGGACTCCGAAATGTCCGCCGGAGTTGGAGTCGAAGATCGTTCCGGTTAGAGGAGATCTCGTTATGACTGAGTACCTGCCTGAGGTTGGCGCACCTGTCCCGGTTAGTGGACCTGTCGCGAATACCATCTTGTTCTCCGGGGACAGGGGATTGGTTCCGCGTGGGAGTTCTCGGAAGAGTATGTCGACGCCTAACCCTCTTCCGCCTAGGAATAGTTCAGTCTGCTCCTTGGTGAGAGGCTGCGAGGAAGTCTTCTTTCTACTGAGCTCAATTCTGAGGACCTTTCCCATCCATCCATGCAAGATTCCATCGCCTACCTCTAGAAGTCCTTGAACTTCCTGTACCCGTTATCTGGGCACGTCTTGCACTTCTTGACATACACTGTCTGAACCTCTAACGGCTGTTTCGACACATAGTTGCTTGGGCAGATCTTGCACGGGACTTCTTCCATAAACCAAGAGTCGTCG
>JALHTB010000018.1 GCA_022865625.1 Candidatus Bathyarchaeota archaeon | reverse complement strand
GTATAGGTATCTGTCATGAGCTTTGGAGAGGTCTTTGTGGCCGCTTCTCCCGGTTGGCTGCCTCGAAAGGAATGGATCTGAGGGATCGAGTTTCATCTCTTCTAACACCAACCTTGTGACCGCGATCCGCAGCCCTTCTTTGAGGCTGAGGCCTCGTCTGCGGAGTACTTCTCGCAATGTGCGGTACTCCTGCTCGTCAAGGGTTGTCTGGACTACTTTCGTCATGTTCGGGGACCTTACATCAAATGGACATGTACATGAAGGGACCGATTACATGTAAAGGGTTCTCTCATGTGGCACTGTCGAAGGAACGGGAGATAGTTCTGCCTGTAAAGTGTCGGGAGGTCATAACGCAGAGTGTTCGATGCATTAGGGCTATGGTGTCATCAAGCACCGATCTATCAATGTTCTCGTAATCATTTCCCTTTCATCGCACACTTGCCACAAATCGTTGCTATACTTTGGTTGTGTGCGACCGTCCGGCATTGTCTGGAAGGCACCTGAATGATAGAGTTTGACAGAGACGCCCTCATCTTTGGCCGTCTGAACCGCAGGGACGTAGTCACCATCCCCAGCCATTAGAAACACCTTGTGAACTTGAGCTTTGGCACTTAGCCTTACTAGATCAACCGCGAGAAGGATGTCAACGCCTTTCTGCACGAAGTCGGTTCCACGTGGTCTTTGCTTTCCAAACCGCACTTCAAAAGATGGGAGTTTCTTCAATGCGCTGAAGAACTTGACTTTGCCAGCATAAAGTTGCTGTTGCTGTGGTGTCGGCGGATTCGCTTGGTAGGGTAGACAATCATACACATAAGTTCTAAGTCGATGATAACCTTGACATACGACCTCTGAGAGCGTCAAGTAGTCGATTCTAGGTTCTCCAAACTCATCTCTCAGTATCGCAGAGAGATAGCCATTATCAATTAGGAATACCGATCTTCCTTGTTGAGATGACAAAAGGCACCTATCACCACAATGACTGTGTAGACCAAAAAAAGAATTTTGATCTGACGTTCGAACTGAACGCCAGCGGATAAATTATACCGTACCTTTACGGAGGAGATATTTAAGGTGTTGTCTTGTTGCACCTTGCATTCTGGATCAATGTTACCCACTTGTCGTCTCCTTTGATGTCTATGCCACATGCTTCCGCTGGCGTTTTCCCATCTAGCGCCTCATGTGGTCGTATATAGTTGTGGTAGATTTGGTATCCTGATATGATCGGAGTCTCCGACTTCTTGAGGCCACGCATAACCTTCTCTCGATCCCTGATCTCACCGTTGAGTCGTTCCATCTTGTTGTTATTGTGCTTTCCCGTGGTTCGTGACGACAAGTCCATGATGAACCGCATTCTCTTTCTTGTATGTCCTTTCCTCTTCTTTGAAATACCTCCACATTGACTAATGATCTGAATGAGACTGGAACGGGGGCGTCAGATGTGAGTGTTCTTGCGAGAAGTGAGATTCTTCGAGAGATCAAAGCTCGAAGAGTCAAGATCGATCCATTCAGGCGAAGTTGCGTTAGGGCAGCCTCGATTGACTTGCATTTGGCAAACGTGTTTCGCGTTTTTGAGTCGCCGCACAAGATCATACCTGTCACGGATCTGACAGACTTCAAGAGGGCGACCAAAGGAATCCGCGTTCCACGTGGTTCCGGCGTACAGCTGAGCCCCAGCGAGACTGTCTTAGGCATAACTGAAGAGAAAGTCACGCTTCCCGACAACATCTGTGGATGGCTCGAAGGGCGCAGCCGTTTCTCCCGGCTGGGCCTACTTGTTCACATCTCCGCGAGTTTCGTGCAGCCGGGAATCTCAAACCATCAAGTCTTGGAACTGAGCAACTTCGGACCGTCACCGCTCGAGATATTCCCAGGCACAGCGGTTTGCCAACTCATCCTTCAGAAAACCATTGGAACAGGCCATTATCGTGGGCTCTTCGAGAAACAGACTCCTGCGAACTTCGCAAGAAACTGAAGCGTCCACTCGCTCCAACAACTGTTTTATGTTCGGGGACTAGCGGGTCCGTGAGGCGTAGGTGTCGGGGTTGGCTGGGGTTTACGTTTCTGCGATGCGGTTCGACAAGAGAATCAGGTTTGCAGCGGTTGTTGATAGTGAGGGTAGGATACTTGAAGGTGGAATGCGTGCTGATGTGGAACCCATCGAACCGCTCGAGAAGACTCCGGAACTCATCTCACAGTTGATAGCGCGCGAATCCGCTGAGGCACGAGCAGTCTTCCTCGGCGATCCGGAATATTCGATTCTGATTCACGAGAAGCTGTTGGCTGTTATCCTCTACTTGGAGGATGGTTTCATTCTCGTCACCACGCGGAGACCGTTTCCGTTGACCAAGGTGAGCGCGCTCACGAAACGATTGATCAAAGAGCGCAAGAGAATGACTAAGAGGTCCTAGTTGCGGAGGGATTAGGGGATGTCCATGATCGATGTTTCGCTTGGTGATTTCTCGCGTCTTTTGCATCCTTACAATGCGACGTTAGTCTCTTGTCAGGGGAAGAGTGGTTCGCCAAACGCGTTGGCGATAGCTTGGATCATGCCCGTGAGTATGAATCCGCCGATGCTTGTGTTCGCCACCAAGAAAGAGCGCCACTCCTACACACTCCTGGAGCAGACGAAGGAATTCGTTGTCAACATCGCTGGATGGGACCTCGCAGGCCCGGTCCTTTATTGTGGACGCAAATCCGGGAAAGACGTGGACAAGTTCAAGGCAACCGGTCTCACCGTCGGGAAGGCGAAGAAGGTAAACGCGCCGATCGTGAACGAGTGTATTGCTCACATCGAGTGTAAGGTTTCAGAGACGATATCGAAAGGCGACCATGTACTCGTGATAGGCGACGTGGTGGCAGCCTACGTTCGCAAAGACCTGTTCAGTGGCCTGTACGATCTGAAGCGATTCAAGCCTCTGCTTCATTTGGGAAATGATGTGTTCGCAACGACATCAGAAGAGACGATTGAACCGGAACTGG
>JALHTB010000110.1 GCA_022865625.1 Candidatus Bathyarchaeota archaeon | reverse complement strand
GTCTTCAGTGCCCGCCTCGCCATGCACGTGACGCCATTCCTCAAGAGGGATCCAGACTGCGACGCAGCTCCAAGAGTTCAAACCGAGTCGCCCTTGCGAAGGATCCTATTCGTTCAGATTGACAGAAACCTATTCATGTCCTCCAGATGCATGAAATAATGAAGGTGGATGCTATGCCACTGATTCTTAGCGAGACTGATGGTCACCTTGGCGTAGTCACCCTCAACAACTTGGAGAAACGCAACTGCCTCAACGCCTCGCTCATTCAAGAGTTGCTCAATGTACTTGATCAGTTTGAGGCGTCCGATATACGGGTGGTCATCCTGCGTGCGCCAGCAGGTGTAAAAGTTTGGTCCGCCGGGCACGACGTAAATGAGCTTCCCCGGCCCGGCCGCGATCCATTGCCCTATGCGGCGCCGTTCGAGCGTCTCCTGCGCCGAGTGCAGGACTACCCGGGTCCGGTTATTGCCATGATTGAGGGAGCCGTGTGGGGCGGGGCCTGTGATTTGGCCCTTACCTGTGACATTCTAGTTGGATGCGAGACTGCTTCATTCGCTGTGACTCCCGCAAAGATCGGAATTCCCTACAACGCATCCGGAATCATCCACTTCATCAACATTCTCGGAGTCAACAAAGCCAAGGAGATGTTCTTCACAGCCGAGCCCATCAACGCTTCTGATGCCCTCAGAATCGGCATCTTGAATCACTTGGTCCCGTCTGCTGACCTTGAACGCTTCACACGGGAGCTGGCCGGCAAGATCCTCAAGAACTCTCCACTGGCGGTTCGTGCGTTGAAGGAGCAATTTCGCTTGCTTTCCAAGGGCCATGCCATTGACGCTGAGACTGCCGAGGAGATTCAATCCATCCGCCGGCGTGTCTACGACAGTGAAGACTACGGGGAGGGCATACGCGCCTTTCATGAGAAACGCCCGCCGGTTTTCCGAGGCAAGTAGCGGCGACGAACATTAGACAGGCTCGCACATGAGGCAGGCACACCGGGGACTCTCACCATAACGCCGACCATTACTGGGGTTGGTGGCGCCTCCTCAGGATCTTGTCCCCAATCAAGGGAACTCCTGAAGTCCACGCTCGTCGAACCGGTCAAAGAACAGGAAAGACGGTGAGATGTCCGCGCTCACGAGAAATCCTTGAATAGCTTAGTCATGAAACCATGAACGAGCAGTTCTTGTTTCGCTCGAGACCAACCTGAACCAAGCGATTCTCACAGCGCCCCTTCTGATGCTGGTGGGCATAGGTTTTCCGCATGTTCCGAGCGCCAATCATGACGGGCCGATTCTGCAGACTGATCTAGAAGCCTTGAGGAATTCCCTTGATTGGCTTGGTAACGCTTTCGGCTTTGTCATGTTTGTCTTCGCATTCTTCACTCTAGTTTTCGTTGTTCTGATCATACTCTTCTCTCCACTACTAGATGCATTCGGGGAAGCGCCCGAGTCTTAGACGGGGCAGAATCGCTTCTTTTCTCAGTTAGGGTTATTGGGGTCCCCACTCTGTTGAGATGCGGAGAAGGGGTCTATTCGTGGCAGGTACGAGACTGGTGGACTTATTCGAGAAACAGATGAGACTAGAGAATCTCACTGCAGAGAGTGTCAGGAGGCTGTCTGCGAAGACGAAGAACAGCATCCCGAAGCTTCTCCTCAAAGGAATAGAGCTTGACACGAGAAAGCATGCGCACATGTACGCGACCTTGATTGACCTCTCTGCCGGAGCG
>JALHTB010000109.1 GCA_022865625.1 Candidatus Bathyarchaeota archaeon | reverse complement strand
TGAGGGAATACGATGTGGCTTGACCTTGGCTGATAGTCTGAGTTGGCGGGCTAATGTCGATTCGAAAATCCTTCGCTTGTGAGACAATCAGTCTAATCGTCGCCGTGTGAGTCTTGCCTCCATCACTCCCAGTTACAGTCATTGAGTAGCTTCCTGGCGAAACGGATGGAGATGTGGACAGAGTCAGTATTGATGAGAAAGCGGGGTTCCCTGATGATGTGGAGAATGATTTGGTGACTCCTCCCGGTTCTCCTGATAGAGTCAGAGCAACATTCTGGGTTGATCCTGAGAGGAGATTCACCGTAATAGTGTAACTTGCGCTGCTTCCAGGCGTCACCGTCTGCTGAGCGGGTAAAGCCAATACTTCAAAGTCAAACTGAGCCGGAGGGGGCCCAACCGCGAATGTCCGGGAAACCTCATTGTTCGCTGGGTTAGGATCCAGTACGCCCGGACCTATACTCCAAGTTATCGTGTGGGTACCGACTGTCGCTGGCCACGCAGGCACCGAAGAGACGGTGACCGGTCGACTTACTGGTCCAGGATACTCAATCGTCTCGCCGCTTATGATCGTACCATCCAACTTGGCAACTATGGCAGGACTCTGTGGGAACGGTTGACTTGAGGACACGGCTACAAGATCCACTCGGAAGGTGACCGGATCACCAACATTCGGAGAAGCCGGCGACAATGTGGGATTCAACAATGCCCAGTCTGTTCCTGCTGGACCGACCGGTTGGGCGATAACTTGCACATTGATTGCCCTATTGCCGGGTCCCGGAAAGGGCACACCATCAGGATGCGCCCACACATCCAGGGTGTATACACCTGGAGGTTTCGCAGGGTCAACGTGCACCGTCATAACGGAGTTGAATGGAACAATCCCGCTGTTAGGTAAGAAATCGGCAGTTATTCCGATTTCTGGGGGAGAAACCAAGAGACTCACTGGAGGGAGAGGAAGCTCAGCGGCGTCGTAGAAGACCGAAATGGAGTATGTGGCTGTACCGCCCGGCGTGGTGGTCTGGCTCGGGGGATTCGCTGTCAAGTTCCATGCGTACACGTGAGGTATCATTGGACCAACCAGACACGCGGTCACGAATACTACCGTCAAGAACACAATTCGCAATGTCGTCGAATTAGATGACAAGGCTCCTTCCTAACCACGAATGCTATTCGAATAACGTAAGAGCCTTTCGGGATTCTCATGAATCTATGAAACGCTGATGAGAAAGCGTACCCTGTAGTGGAACGTGACCCTTTGGTTGTTGTGTAGGCGCCCGGGGTGGGATTTGAACCCACGCGGCCCAGAGGACCAACAGCTTACTTGGTCCAATTCTTTGCGATCTCGAGGTTCAACGCCCAGCGCACCGAAACGCATAGGCTCTGTCGCCGTACCTGGCTCGGCAACCCGGGCTACCACGACCGGATACATGCCACGCATAAATGTCGTTCTCTAATCGCTTCCCGGTACATGAGTCATCGAGACTCTAATACCGTTCTTTCAACAGTTCTGTCTTTTCTCCATTCCACCTTCTCGAAGGGATGTATTGGTTCGTGTGGGATTTCTGGACCCTAGATTAGAGACGACTGAAAATGTTACGACCAAAACGCGCAGTCAGGGCGGAGTGCCTACATCTTCTCCGAAACTAAGCGCCCACTTTGCCTTCACAGGCACCGGAATAGCCTTAAGACATGCCCATATGCAAGCCGGAGGTCCAGCCGAACAGAACAGGGATCACCCATGGCCAACGCGGCATGTGTCGTCTGTGGAAAAGAAATACCCTACACCTTCGGCAGGCCCCGACGCGTCTGCTCTCACGAATGCTACCTGATGTGGAAACGAAAGCGATACTACCGCGAGAAGTTCCTCAAACGAGTTGTGAGGATAACAAATGCTGACTTGGAGTTCGAACAGGAACCCTGTGAGTGCGGCTCAGAGAAGCTGGCATGGACCTTGGAAGGGGTCTTCTGCACAAACTGCGGGCTTGAAAGCCGAACACACAGTCTGGAATTATGGGTGCCAGCTGAATTCGTACCAACCCCCGTATGCAGGTGCTCCCATTGCAAGGGGCAGGCCCGGTACCTTCTATGGCTGAACGCGTAGCGGGACTTTCTGCCCAAAATTGTGAGTATTAATGAACGTTTACTGCTGCTTTTTGGTGCGCTAGGTCAGATAGCCCCTTCCCTGTGGCTGCATCTATATCGCTCCCCCCTCCCATACGGGGAGATTGAGCAACATGTCCGAAATGGTCACCAGCAAACGCTACCCATACAGGGGAAAGCTGCTCAGACTTCGAGTCGCGAAGGTCCGACTGCCAAGCGGTCTGGTGACAACTAGGGAGGTCGTCGAGCATCCAGGAGCAGTCGCGATCATTCCCCTCCTGAACGACCAGACGATCGTAGTCACGAGACAGTATCGAACCGCGGCTGGCAGGCAGCTGCTGGAGATCCCGGCGGGAACACTTGAGAAAGCTGAGAGCCCCCTCTCGTGTGCGAAGAGGGAGCTAGTCGAGGAAACTGGGTACTCTGCCGGAAACATCCGGAAGGCCTTCTCCTGTTATCTAGCTCCTGGATATAGCACAGAGAGGATGCACTTCTTCGTTGCCACTCGCTTGATCCGAACCGAAGCGAAACCAGAGGAAGACGAGACGATCACCACTCGAACCATTGATTTGCATGATGGCCTGCGGAGAATAGAGAGTGGCGAGATCCAAGATGCCAAGACAATCTGTGCACTCTACTATCTGGCTACACATAGAAGACAACGAAAGAGACAGAAGCGGCGTCGCTCTACCGGGTAGCCGCTAGATCCGCGATATCGACGTTTGTTTCCGACATCGCCTTGAGGGCTGACACTACAGTTGTCAGGCGATCGATTGTCTCAGGCTTTGCGTTGACCAATCCACGTTCCGCGGTCTTGATGTTCGCTCTAGCCTCATCATAGAGTTTGGCCACTTCCTGAGCAAGAGCCAGGTTCCTTGCGAAGACGGCCTCAACCGCTTCCTTGTGCATACGATTGAGCGCATCACCTGCCTTCTCGATGCTTCGGATGGTGCCGTCGGTGGGTTTGCCCTTCGATCGAGGCCATGTACTCTCTGCGATGTCAGTGGCATGGTCAGCGAAGTTCTCGACGAGGCTCGCGAGAATCCTGTAATCCAAGCAGTCTATGGGATTGGTCCCTAGTTTGTCAGCGATTGCCGGATCAGTGAGAGCCGCTCTAACAACTCTCACGAGCAGGAAATACAGTCTGTCAACATCCTCATCGCGTTCAACGACCGTATGTGCTAGCTTTGCGTCGCCGCGTGCAAAGGATGAGACGGCATCCTTCTGCATTCCTAACGTGATCAAGTGCAGTCTCCGCAGGATCCGGTCTGGAAACAGAAGGGAGGGCTCGATTAGGCACTGGATAATGATCTTCTTTGCATCCTCCTCCACAATCTCCAAACCAACCAGGCTTCTGGCGGTCCTCCTGACTGCCTCCCGTGTGTCCACGTGAATGACCTGCTGAGAGACAATCTCGAATACGTCGTATCCGAGCAGATACTTCTCCTCGATCTCGCGCTGCAGTAACGGGCTTGGCGTTAGCGTGACAGTGGTTATCTTCCGTTCTTGCCCACCGTAGGGTTCAGCGAGGATCTTCCCGTCTTTTCGTTCAGAGAAACTCAGAATAGCGCCTTTCTCCAGCTTGTTCTTGGTGACCCAAGCCTTTGGAAGTGTCACAAAGTATGTTCCGTCTGATGTTCTCTGGAGCCGACGGAGATCCAAGCCTACTTCAACACCGACCAATCGTTGCGTGATGACTGGTTAATGAAGTGATCATGAGGGCTTACCACTCCGTTTAAGATATCCACAACATGATCTAGAGACTACACACGCTTCTGGAATCCTGAAGAGAAGGCTGCCACATGGAGGTCCAAGACGAGTTCAGGCGAATCCTACAGCGCTTGGTCTCCGCAGGATGGCAGCTCAACACAGAGGCTTTCGACCTTCTCCGCACCTCGACCAGCCAGTTTGACCAAGACAAGCTCACTGATGAGTTACTTGCTGTAGCACGTGGGAAGGAAGAGGGACCGCACCTAATCGACCGCGACATTGTGGAGCAAGCGACTAACCGGTTGCGCTCACCCGGCCAAAGCGTACAGATACAAGAATCCGTCAGGGCTGCGGCGCCACTTGCATCCGAAGTTGAGAGCAAAATCAAGGTCTTGAAGGATCCGTCAAGCACTCCGGGCTTCGCCGGATCAATCGAAGAATTCAGCCTCCACTTTCGCGATAGATTCACGAAACTGCGGGAGATCCTGCAGAGAAGAACCGATGCAAGAGACGCAGGCACGATCTCAAACGCTCTGAGTGCTCAACCGAACGAACACGTGAAAATCATCGGAATGATAATGGACAAGCGCGAACGAGGAGATAGACTGTTCCTCACAGTGGATGATCTTGAGGATGCAGCGACAGTTCTGGTTCAGACCGATCGTGATCGTCAACTCTACGAAATGGCGATGAGGGCACCACTCGACCAAGTTGTCTGCATCGAGGCTGTAAGAAGTCGAAGCGACCTTCTGGTCGCCGAGAGGATCATACTCCCAGATATCCCAGAAAGGAAGCCACGAGGAGCAGAAGAGGAGATCTATGCCGTTCTTCTCTCTGACATACATGTGGGCAGCAACAAATTCCTGGAAGACGTATTCAACCGAGCCATTCTGTGGCTGAACGGCAAGGTGGGGACACCTGAGCAGGTACGTGTTGCGCACCAAACGAAGTATGTGATCATTGCGGGAGATCTCGTAGACGGAATAGGAGTATACCCGCGCCAAGAGGAAGAGCTGAGCATTCCTGACATCTATGAGCAGTACAAGTTTGCGGCCAGATTCATCGAACAGATACCTGAAAACATGGATCTCATTCTCATTCCAGGCAATCATGATGGAGTCAGGCAGGCACTTCCGCAACCGGCAGTCTCCAAAGAGTTCGCTGAGCCCGTCTATGAAGCACGAGCCGTACTATCGCTCGGTAACCCATGTGAGGTCGAGCTTCATGGAGTGCATTTCCTGTTGCATCATGGGCGAAGTCTGGACGATTTGCTGACGAGCGCACCCGGGATGGGTTTCGACAAGCCGGAGAAAGGAATGGAACTCCAGTTGAGGTGTAGGCATTTGGCCCCCGAGTATGGTAACCGGACATCAATCGTGCCGTCGCGGACTGATCATCTAGTAATCGATGAGGCACCGGATGTGTTCCATTCAGGACACATCCACGTTTTTGCGCACGAGAACTATCGTGGAACCCTGATTGTGAACTCAGGAACCTGGCAAGCCCAGACGAGCTACATGGAACGAATCGGCCTCAACCCGACACCTGGCATACTTCCGATTGTGAATCTTCAGACCCTGAAACTCAGCGCGACCGATTTCATGTCAGCGAGCACGTAGCTCATTTCCGGTGAGAGCTAGCCCCTTAGCCACTATCCCGGCAACACGGATCGGTTCAGGAACCCTTGAAGTGATACAGTACGCTCGGATGATCTTCTTCGCATCTGTGGCCGAGATGCCGATCGCTTCAAAGTACAAAGGTGCCTCAGCAGACTTGGGGGCATATGAGTGAATTCTCCCAAGCCTACGAACCAAATCCCATCGAGTCTTCCAGTCTGCGAAGTGGTTCTTGAGCGCCCGTTTGACGGAAGCGTTGTTAGGCTTCTCTCGTGAAATTACGATCACGGGAACATGCAGTATCCTGTGGAGCCTGCCGGAGTCGGCGATGTTGAACCCTGCGAAGGATGCCCCTGAAAGGAAAATGACGTCAACTCGTCTTCTCGACGTGAGCCGGAGAATCACATCTGTCGCGTCTAGGCCGTCTACCTGCGCGACGCCAATGCGTATGTCATCAACCGTTAGCCCGGCAAACCAGACCGCAACTAGGGATGCGTAATGATGACGTGACTTTCTCCGTTCTGAAGGCAGCGTTGATGGACCGTCGTCTATGCCAAGAGCCCTACGCAGACGGGGCATGCTGTTTTTGGAGGGACTTTGTGACGTGCCCGAATAGTCGTCCGACGAGGGTATCCTCCGAATACGTTTCAACTATGACCCTAGGTGAAACTCCGAGTCTTATCTTCTTGGTTCTGCCGTATCGACCGAAACTGACAACTCTCGCGTTGAGGATTCCCATCACGTCAAGCTCGTTCACTAGTCCGCTGACTCGTCTCTGTGTCAAAGGATCCAGTCCTGCGACAGAGCAGAGCTCGTGGTAGACCTCGTAGATGTCGCCGGTGATTACCCCCTCGCGCGCCTGATTACTCGCTACGTATGCGCAAACTACTACAATCTTTGAGTGGGCAGGAAGTGACTTCAGGACCTCGGCAACTCTGTCATGCTCTATCTTGTGCTGCGCACATTTCACGTGCTCCTCCTCGATCCTACGTGCTCCTTCGCGTTCCGCCAGTTCTCCCGCCACACGCAACAGATCCAGAGCCCTTCTTGCATCTCCATGCTCGCCGGCGGCGAGTGCTGCACAAAGTCGAAGAGATGACTCTGAGAGTATGTCACCGGAGAATGCAAGCTTAGCCCTATCGAGGAGTATGTCATACAACTCGTTCGCCAAGTATGGTCTGAAGACAACCTCCTCTTCACTCAGAGAGCTCAAGACTCGAGGGTCGAGGAACTCTTTGAAGTGTAGGTCGTTTGAGACGCCGACTATTCCGATCCAGCTCTGGACGAGCTCCTCATTGATTCTGGTGAGCTCATAGAGGAGAGAATCATCTTGGCGGCCTCTTACTAGGGCGTCTATTTCATCCAAGACAACAATGAGCGCGAACCTGTCGGCGTTCAGGCCGTTCTTGAATCTCTCAATCACTTCTCCGAGTGCCAATCCAGTGAAAGGAATCTCGACTCCAACGCACCTACAGAGGTCAGCTAAGACTCGGTAGTTGCTGCCGGCCATGCGACAGTTGATGTATGATATCCGGACAGGAGCGCCAACGTCCTCAGCCTTCTTCTTCAATCTCTCCAAAACGAACTTGGCTACGATGGTCTTGCCGGTTCCGGTTTTTCCATACAGGAAGAGATTGGATATCTTGGAACCACTCAGGGCCGGAGCGAGGATCGCTCCAAGTCTTTGAATGTGTTCGGCGCGATGAGGAAGTGTGCTCGGAATGTAATCATTCCTCAGAACGTCACGATTGGAAAACAGTTGGGGCCCAGTAAGGAAGTTCTCGAAGATGCCTTCAAGAACATCTCCGGATTCCATGCGAGGGCTCTCCAGTGGTAACGCCTGTGTTTCATGTTGAGCCCATAATAATGGTCGTTGTCGAGAGAAAGAGACTAGTCGCAACAGAAAAGTCGAGGAGAGATAGAGATGACGGAACTACCGTGCGGAAAACTCGGATCCCCGGCACCCGTGTCTTTCGTGTGGAAAGTATATCCTCAAAGTTATGGTGTGAGTCGTGAGAAAAAAATCCTCGTGACACTATAACCCGACTTTTAGAATAAGACCAATGGTACGAAGTAGTGTACTGATCACATTATCATTGGTGACTGAGTGTTTCTGACAGGGGGATTCACTGTAACCGGGGTTGCATGGGTCCAGTCGACTCCACTGGAAATGTAGGGGTTAGAGGGTCGGTCTATCTGGTGTGAACGAATCCAAGTGACAAATCTGAACTTCATTGTTCGGGCCGTGACGCCTGATCACGGTACAGAAAGAGTTCACATTGTGTGAAATAGGCCAGACCCCTCCGTTTCCACTGGAACGTTGCATTTTTCCGATGGAAACCACATTGGCTAGGGCGCAAGCTGAGTAGGACGTACTTTATGTCTGCCCAGTTCACATGATAGTGCGAAGGTGTGAACAGTGACGGTCAAGCGGGTCAGAGTGGATTTCTACGATGACTCCGGCTGCCGTCACACTGTCTCACTTGAGGGGCCCATCACCCGCGAGAAGATAGCTAGGATCCTGGACTACGCCGAATTGATGGGTGGTCTTGCTTCGAAACCTGCCGCAAACGAGCCGACCCGATACGCTCGCACAAAACTCGAGCGCATTCGTGATCTTGCCTTGCATAGACTAAACGACAAGACGTTCTCTTCGGATGAGGTGAGGGATCTGTACCAGGAATTCTACGGAGAACCCATCCCGCTGACGACTGTTGCGACCTACTTGTCGAGGCTTGTGGACAGAGGTCTCATGCGTCGTTCAGGTTCCTCGAGTCGTTGGCGCTACTGTCTTGCCGAGGCTTCCCCCAATCTTCTCGACCAGTAGTCTGCTTGTCGCGAATACTGTGTCCTATTGCTTCTCTTACCTTGTCATTCAGGCGGTATTCGTACGGCTGGCGATGCGTCTCTCTTTCAACAAAGCCCTGTTCATGCAGTGACTTCATGAGCCGAGCTGTATGCTCCCGTGACTTCGTCATGAGCCGTCCTATCTCCGGCGCCGCCTTGGGGCCGGTGACTAGAAGCTCCAGTACTCCCCTCTCTGTGTCGGATAGTGCTGTAATCGTGTCTTTTGTCACAACTCCCACAGGGGTGGGTTGATTGGCGAAGTCGACGTGTTGAACGCTGGTTACTTCGTCAACGTGTTTCCGCATTTCCCTGAACTCTGTTTCCACACTCTTCAGGTTCTTCTGGAGCACGTCTACTTTCTCGATGAACCGTCTGACATTCGTCATCGAGTCCTGCATGTACTCCAGTAGGCGCTCTTTATCTGCGGTCTGTCCTTGTGCTGTGAGTCGTGATTGGTTCGCGCTCAAGATCTGGAGTTGTTCCGACAACTCCTTGGTCAGAATCTCATTCTGGTGTATTCGTGCTGAGAGTGAGGCAACCATGGATGATAGTAGCTGTCTTGCCTCATGGTAGCTCATGCGTGAGATGTCCAGCCTTCTGAGGACGAGTGCCGTCAGTAGCGCTCCGAAACCCGCCCAAACGGCTGCCAGCAGCCAGAAATAATCCATAGTAATCCTTGCCGCCTAACTATTCGCCTTGTCTGCTTTTATGTCTTCAATACTCCTAGTTTGTCAATCTAGCACCGTTGCGTAGTGTGATTTCGCTGTGACGCTACAGATGTTGCAGAGTCGTGATGTGAGATCATGCAATGTGATCAGGAGACAACATCACGACAGGCTCGTAGCCGACGCCATGGTTCCCGACCTCCAAGCACAAGTCACGCTCACAAACGGCGTTCCGCTCACTTGGAGGCCACCGATCGTCCGTCTACGCGGGCACTCGCCTTGGAATGATGTGACGGGTGTGACGTCACACCGCCGTTCAGTTACGCATGAGTGTGATCTCCAGTGGAAGCCTTGCACAGTCCAAGACATCACGTGATGTCACGATGGCGTTTGAAGCTGCCCATCTTTGCGAGCTCACCAACTGTTGCCTGCAAGGTCTCTTCCAGCAGTTTAGTGGCATTGTAAGCCTCAACGTCGCCTGCGTGGTGAGTTTCATGCCGTGCATCAAAGTAGGTCTTCATTTCATCGCCTAAGCGGAGAAAAGGCTCCAGTTTCGGACTATCAAACAACCCGAAGTATGCTAGGAGGAAGACAGTGTATATGGATTTGATGACGTTTCTGCGACCCTGAGACAGCGATCTGTTGAACGCGCCCTTACTTACTTGCCGTCGATCTGATCGAGGCTGAAGTTTCTCCTCGTCCATGGGCACCTGACTGGCAGGCCAGAGTACGTCTATCAGCAATGTCGCAAACTGGACTTCCGTCAGGTGACTATTCTCGAGCAAGGTCCTCGCAAGCGGGTCCTCTTTCAGTCTGGAAAGCGACCAATCCATGGGTGATTGAACCTCTTCTGCGCTCATTTTCAAGCCTTCTCTAGGGGATACAGTTTCGTATCCCCGGCACCATAGCCGTCGCGCCTGATAATCCTTGCCCGACTGGCTTGGAATGCAAGGCTAGAACCTTGAAATAAGCGCCTGCTCACCCAGTTCGCCCAGTGAGACTAGCATGGGTCGTCGACGTAGACGCGTCATCAGAATCGTGAAAAAGAAGCTGCCTACGGTCTTCACCTGCCCGGTCTGCAATGAGGATGCCATGAAGGTCACACTACCCAAGGCAGCAGGCTTGGCAACAGTTGAGTGCGCAGCATGTGGGGCCAAGGACCAGTTCGATGCCCCACGTGGCACACAGATGGTCGACGTCTACTGCAAGTTCACGGACAAGTTCTACGCGACCGGTAAGACACAATCCACAACTGAGGTTAGTACTAGCCAGACCAGCTAGTCGCAAAGAAGTCCTAGCTGGACCATGCCATAGGGTCACGCTGTTTCGGGTAGAATTAAATGCGTTCACTAACTGAGCCTTCTTGATCTTACTTGAAGGCCGGGAACCTTGCAGTGACGAGCCCCCAAGGTAACGGTCTTCGTGTCCAGTTCGATCAACTCTATGAATTGGCAACACTCGCACGTTCGAAGGGATTGGATCCTTCACTGGAACCAGAATCCAATGTTGCCAAGGATGTTGCGGAGAGGGTCGAGAAGTCAGTAGGTCCGCCAGGAATTGCAAAAAGAATCCGAGAACTCTCCTCAATGATTCCACGTGAAGAAGTTGCAATCAAGATTGCTGAGGAGATAGCGCGCGCACATTTCCCTTCTGAGGGAGAAGCCGCGGCCGAGCAAGCGATACGAACCGCCTCAGCGATCCTCGACGAAGGCGTGACCGCAGCCCCACTTCAAGGAATAAACACAGTCAAGGTCAAGAACAATCCTGACAAATCGAGATACCTCGCGGTGTATTTCGCCGGGCCGATCAGATCAGCCGGAGGCACCGAAATGGGACTCACGGTCGTCGTCGCCGACTATGTTCGTCAGATCGTTGGACTTGGCAGGTACAAGGCCACAGACGTTGACGCGAAACGCTTCGTGGAAGAACTGAGACTCTACGAACGCGAAGTAGCGAGGTTTCAGTACAGGGTTCCCGATGTAGAACTCTCTAACGCGATAATGAAACTCTCAGTCGAGATCACGGGAGTGGAGACAGATCCCATTGAGGTTTCGTCATACCGAAACGTGCCCGGAATTGAGACAAACCGTGTCAGAGGCGGTGCCCTGCGTGTTGTCAATGACGGCCTAATCGGCCGGAGTCAGAAGATTCTGAAGATCGTTGAAAGACTGAACCTTCAAGGATGGGACTGGCTGCGGGACCTTCATCAGCCATCTCCTGATGCTGAAGAAGTCAGAGAACTCAGATTCATGGAGGACGTCGTCGCTGGACGACCCATCTTCTGTTTTCCTGCAGTTCCAGGAGGATTCAGGCTTCGCTATGGACGTACGCGCGCGACCGGCATGGCTGCAGTTGGCATTCATCCGGCCACAATGGTAGTCTTGGATGATTTCCCAGCGACCGGAACTCAACTGAGAGTGGAAAAACCTGGAAAGGCAGGCATCGTCACACCGGTAGACACCATAGAACCGCCCATAGTCAAGCTCAACAATGGTTCAGTAGTCAGACTCGAGACCACTGAACAGGCAAGACAGGTACAGAAATCGATTGAATCCATACTCTTTCTCGGAGACTTGCTTGTCTCGTTCGGCGAGTTCCTTGAGAACAATCGGCCGCTCGTCCCCCCGGGATTCACAGAAGAATGGTGGGCGCAGCTACTCAAGAACCGAATCGAATTTGGGTTTCGCACAGTATCCGAAGCCCGACATGCATCTGGCATGTCTCAAAGCCGACTTGAGGAGCTCATGGAGAGCCCTCTACGAAACTACCCATCCCCCAACGAAAGTCTGTTACTTTCTCAGAAACTCGGAGTGCCTCTGCATCCTCGCTACACTTGGTTCTGGGAGAGGCTTTCCCCCGAGGACTGGCTGTTCCTCAGCGAGGTAGTCTGCTCCCACCTAGACGATAAGAAGGGGGTGTCTGGCCGGCTCATCATTCCGACCGAGCCTAGACTGAAGGCTATTCTCGAAACTCTCTGCATTCCTCACAATGTCGAGGGTGATGCGATCTCGTTTGGTGGCGAGATCCACGTCTTTGCCGCATGTCTTGGTGCGGGAAAACAAGTGGATTGGCGTACAGGAAAAGATGGCCTAGAGCTTGCCCAGACAGCTGCGGGCTTTCCAATCTTGTCTAGAGGTGGCACGTTCATTGGTGCGAGGATGGGTAGACCCGAGAAGGCAAAGAGGAGAGAGATGCGTCCGATAGTACACTGTCTATTTCCGCTGGGGCTGGCTGGAGGTTCAAGACGCAATATCACCGAAGCGGCGAAATCAACGAGCGTTGTAGAAGTCGAGCTTGTTAGACGTCGTTGCAGAAGCTGCAAGGAGCTTACCCATCAGAGTCTATGCCCGAAATGTGGGAGCAGAACGGAGATCGAGATGGTGTGTCCGAAATGCGGAAAAGAAGGTTCACAGGGTCTTTGTCCCGTATGCAAGATACGCTGCCAGCCATATGATCGAAGGACGGTCTCTCTGAAGGATATGTGGGCGGCGGCGTGTAAGAAACTCCAGTTGGCAGAGCAACCTGGCGTTGTCAAAGGTGTGAAAGGTCTCACCAGTGGCGGCAGGTACGCAGAGCATCTTGAGAAGGGCATCCTGCGAGCAAGACATGACCTCTCAATGTTCAAGGACGGTACAGTGAGGTTTGACGCAACAAACGCACCACTCACTGACTTCACGCCAATAGAGGTCGGTGTTACGGTAGAGAGACTGTGCAGTCTCGGCTACGACTTGGATGTCAATGGGGAGCCGCTTGAGCGTCCCGATCAACTCCTGCCGATAGGGGTCCAAGACATCATCGTCAATGACTCATGCGGGGAGTACCTCATTAGAGTCGCGAAGTTCATTGACGATCTACTATCGAAATTTTATGGGCTCCCACCTTTCTACAACATCAAGTCACGTGACGATCTGGTGGGGCACCTCGTTATCGGTCTCTCTCCTCATACCTCCGTGGGCATAATCGGCAGGATCATTGGCTTCACAAAGGCGAGGGTATGCTTCGCTCACCCATTCTGGCACGCATCCAAGCGAAGAGACTGTGACGGAGACGAGGATTCCGTCGCGTTGGGTTTGGATGTGCTGCTGAATTTCTCGAGATCGTTCCTTCCATCACGTATTGGCGGAATCATGGATGCGCCTCTCCTCCTGACGGTTGTGATGAATCCTTCAGAGGTCGCTCGTCAAGCTTTCAATCTCGAGGTTGTGAGCCAGCTTCCGCTCCGGTTCTTCGAAGAGGCGTCTAGAAACGCTGATCCGAAAGCTCTCACAGATCTGGTCGAGGTTGTCTTGCATCGGCTCGGAACTGAGCAGATCCTCGACCCGATCGGTTTCACGCATGAGATCGCAGACATCAACACAGGAACACACGAGAGCGCTTACACCCAACTCCCGACGATGATAGACAAGATGACTGCACAACTAAGCCTAGCAGAGAAGACTCGGGCAGTAGTAGCTTCGGATGTAGCTAGACGAGTGCTCTCAACGCATCTTATGAGAGATCTAATGGGGAACCTGAGGGCTTTCTCGACGCAGCGGATGCGTTGCATGAGATGCAATGCGAAGTTCCGTCGGCCGCCGCTGAAGGGCGTCTGTCCGAAGTGCGGGGGGAAGATTGCGATGACCGTGTACAGAGGCACTATTGAGAAGTATCTTGATCTCGCACGCGATCTTGTTAGACGCTATGACCTCGGAACCTATAACGCGCAGAGATTGTTGCTGCTTCAGGAAGAGCTCAAGTCCTTATTCCGCGAAGAGGCCGAGGAGAAGAAGCAGCCAGCTCTGGCCGATTTCATCTAGACATCTTGGTGGGGAAGGATGAAGGTGGAGATGCATCCAAAGGCGCACCTGACTACCAAGCGAAATGTCAAAGCAGGTCTGAGGGCCCGTTCCAAGATCTTGTTCATCTTGGAGGAGATGAAGAAGCGCGCGCCAGAGGTCGCCAAAGCGAGTGGCCTCGGGTATGACTGCGTGACATACCATCTTAGGTCAATGATGAAAGAGCGGCTTGTCGAGAGATCCAAGCAGCGCCCCTATGTTTGGGCAGTCACCAAGTTCGGCCAACAGCGACTGGGCTCTTAGCGAAATTATCATAAATGACACCTTGCTTCTATTCAGAAGCGAGAGCAATGTTGCCAGAAGAAGACCTCAGATCAGTATCCACAACATTCAACGCACTAGGTAGCGTCGTGAGACTGAAGATACTGAAGATGCTGATTGAGACGAAGAAGCCTCTTCACATAAAGGCCGTCGCTCGAAACCTGAGCATGGACTATGCCGCAATCTACAGACATGTCCATGTTCTGCGAGCTGCTAGGCTGCTAGAAGTGTACGAGGTCGGCAGGTCTCGAGTTCTCACGCCGCGAAAACCGGAACTTATCAGTGATTTGCTTCAAAAGACGACACAGTTCGGAACCTAGTCAGTTGTCCCGAGGACGGGTGGACTGTCAGTGGTCTTGGGTGTCCAGCTTGTGTGCGTTCGGCAGAAGAGCCGGAGCCCTCTTGCTCAAGGCCTCATAGATTAGGAATCCGCCCGAGATACTGATCACAGCTGCAACCGCGTTGAATCCTGCGGAGAATGGCACGAATGCGAGAGCAGCATTCTGTGATTTGAATAGAAGAGGCCAGACGGCTAGAGTGGCGGCGACCATTATGGCAATCCTAACTGCCACGCCTGAAACGGCGGATATTCCTCTCAGCCGACTTGGATTCAACTTGTAGAAGGGGATCATTCCTAGGACGGTTCCGAACTCAGCTACGGCTTTCATTGACGCACCTAACGCATCGCCGCTCCGAGCGAGTATAGCCACGAAAGCTACGAAACATGTTGTCAAAGCGGAGTACGGGCCGTACAACAATAGCGAGAGGACTATTGGAATGCCGTCTAGGTCGAACCTCAGAACTGGAAAGAATGGAAATGGGATCTTGATGCCTGCGAACTTCAGCACATAGTCGAAGACCACAACCAGTGCGCCTAGGATTGCTGTGCCGGTGATCTCCCGCGTTCTCAAGTGAAGCCCACAGCTATGACCGCATATAGTGGTATATTACTTGTTAGCCACGTCACTACAGAATGACGCCTTTGCCATAATATAGCGGCCAAATGGACATAGATTGGATGTGCCGCAGCTAAACTATCGCGCGTCTGCTTCTGACACGAGTAATAGCGCTTGGGCAAGTTCGCTTGACTAGACACCTGGGACAGAGCGGCTTCGGAGCTTTGCAGACGTCACGTCCAAATCGAATGAGAGAAAGATGCATTCTCACTCTGCGATTCGCAGGTACGAGCCTTTCAAGCGCGAGTCGGATCTCTTCGTAGTTTGCTTTCTTTCGAGCGATTCCCAGTCTCTTGGTGACTCTGGTCACATGGGTGTCGACTGGGATGGTCGGATGACCTGCGACGAATGCGAGGAGAATGTCCGCTGTCTTGTATCCGACTCCAGGCAGCTCCAGTAGCATCGCTCTGGCTTCGGCAGGTTCCCTCTTGAGTATAGAATTCAAGTCGCCTGAGAACCGATCAAGAAGAATCCTCGAGACTTCCTTGATTCTTGGCGCCTTTGCTCTGTATAGCCCGGCAGGTCTGATGCACTCGACCAGTTCGTCGATGGGAGCCTCCGAGAGAACCTGCGGTGTGATATGGAATCGTTCCGTGAGCCTGCTCATCGCTTTATCTCTGTTCAAGTCATTCGTGTTCTGTGACAGAATGGTTCCGACAAGGACCTCAAACGGCGATGCGGATCCAGCCCAGTTTCGCACAGGAAACCGGCGCAGTATCTTTGCTAGCATTTGTTTCTGCGAAGCGAGCGAGTGGCGCCTTTTTGCCATTCCGCACAACGGCCTGTGAGATGGTGACCTATCGAGGGTAGTAATGAACGATATTGGAAGCTAGGAACCGTTGGCGCATGGCTGAAACGGCTCGCCTATTCGTCCGGGCTTTACTTCGCTGAACCAGCTACTTCCTTCACTACGCCTTCGAACACGTCGAGGCCGGAGTCCAATAGTTCACGGGTGATTATTAGTGGTGGCACGAAACGCATCGTGGATTTGCCTGCAGTTATGATTGCGAGTCCTCTCTTGAAGCACTTCATCATGATCTCTTCAACCATCTCAGGGTTGGGTTGTTTGGTCTCGGGGTCCTTGACGATCTCAGCACCTGCCATGAGTCCTTTGCCGCGTACGTCACCTATGATTGGATACTTACGTTGCATCTCTTTGAGGCGCGTCAATAGGTGTGCGCCCTGTTTGGCTGCGTTTTCGAGGAGCCGTTCCTCACGGATAACGTCAATCACAGCGACACCGGCGACACAGGCGACTGGGTTTCCTCCGAAGGTGCTCGCGTGTGATCCGCTCTCCCAATCCATGAGTTCACTCTTGCTGATGAGTGCGCCAATTGGAAGGCCGGATCCGATGGCTTTCGCGACACACACGGCATCCGGAACGACGTCGAAATGCTCGATTGCAAACCATTTGCCTGTTCTTCCAATGCCCGACTGCACTTCGTCGTCAATCATGATTATGTCGTACTTGTCAAGGATTTTTCTTAGTCTGGCAAAGTAGTCGTCAGGTGGAACGACATAGCCACCTTCACCTTGAATGGCCTCCACAAACATGGCAGCAACGTTCTCAGGCGGGATGTATTTGCTGAGCACTTCCTCTTCGATGAAGTCAGCACACCAGAGGTGGCATTCGGGATACGATAGATGAAATGGACACCGGTAACAGTAGGGGTATGGAACATGTGTGACTCCTGGGACGAGTGGGAAGAAGTGTCTCCGTTGCACGGGCTTGCTCCCGGTCAGGCTAACGGCTCCCAGGGTTCGTCCGTGAAATGATCCGGAATAGGCTAGGAAGAGGTTGTTTCGAGTGTGCCACTTTGCCATCTTCATTGCTGCTTCGATTGCCTCAGCGCCGCTGTTGCAGAAGAACACGGTTTTAGAGAATGAGCCAGGTGTGATCTTTGTGAGTTCCCTGGACAGGTCGACTATTGATTGGTAGTAGAAGTCCGTGTATGAGTAGTGTATCAGCTTCTTGGCTTGTTCAGTGATTGCGCTGACGACTTTGGGGTGACAATGGCCCACATTGAGAACCCCCAGTCCAGAGTTGAAGTCGATAAACTCGTTTCCGTCAACATCCTTGACGATGCATCCGGATCCAGATTCGGCTACGAGCGGATACCATCTCACCATCGATTTGGAGATGTAGGATTCATCCTCGCGAACGAGTTCGCGTGCCTTAGGTCCGGGGGGTGTAACTACGATCTTCGGATACTTCGCTTTCCCGCTCATTCCAGCTCCACCAACAGCCTCGATGCTACGTGGATCGACTCAAAAAAGGGTTTGCGAAAACCCCTAGACCTTGCCGATACGATCTCTCTATTTCACGAGCAGGATCTCTATCGTCGAAATGCTTCCTCGGGATCCGTCTAGCCGCGTGACTTCTTCTGACCCTATGGTTATGTCGTCAATCTCAACGTCTTTGCTGAAGGAGTTCCTGAGCATGAGGACAGCGTCCACGGCCTTCGTTATGGCTTGCCCTCGAGCGCGGACCATAACCTCGTCGGCGCCGGAGTTGAAGAGAGTCACGCATGCGACGACATAATTCATGATGGGCTTCTTGCCGACGCGAACTAGGTTTGCTTGTTCCATGATCCGGGTCACGTTATAGACAGAGGTGTTGGATGTAGGCTATCCCTTGCTTGGTGAAGGTATGGCCTCGTCTACTTTTCCCCTGACCCTATAAGAATAGCGATACTCACGGAAGTCTATTCACGATTTTGAGTCACATTTCTGTATTTGGCATTCCTTAAATTGGGCATGCAGGCGGTGTAACGCCACAGCTTTGAGCTCCAAAAAGCCCCTCCCTCTCTGCGACATCAAAGGTGATAGAGTCAGTGGGCACTCCGTCCTCTTGGACAGGTTCGGAAGGCCAGTCACTAATGCTCGCATCTCGCTGAACTCGAGCTCTAGCTGCAACTTCAGATGTATTCATTGTCACATGGAAGGCATCAAATCGTCATCACCAGAATCGATGACGGCTGATGAGATACAGCGCACAGTCCGCATCTTGTCTCGCTTCGGCGTCGACGCCGTGAAGCTGACGGGGGGCGAGCCTATGCTTCGCCGAGACATAATTGAGATCGTGAGGAAACTCAGGGCTTTGGATCTTCGAGAGATCTCTATGACCACTAACGGCACGCTTCTCTCGAAGCTTGCCGAGCAACTGCATGACGCAGGCTTGTCAAGAGTGAACGTCAGCCTTCACAGCCTACGCAGAGACCGTTTTCGCTTCATAGTAGGCGTGGACGGCTATGATGAAGCACGGAGCGCGGTGAGTGCGGCGATTCAGGCTAAGCTTCTGCCGGTGAAGCTGAACATGACGCTGTTGAAGAATGTCAACGACGATGAGATTGACGAGATGATTGACTTCGCTCACAGGACGGGTGGAAATGGAGAGGTAGTTCTTCAACTGATAGAACTCGTTGTCACGGATCCAATGTTCTACTCGAAGTACCACTGTGACTTAGCTCCAATCGAAGAGCGCTTGAAGACCCAAGCAATAGCGGTCTACAGGAGAGGACTGCATAACCGCCCAAGGTATGTCCTGCCAAACGGGGTCACAGTTGAAGTTGTGCGTCCAATGCACAACTCAGAATTCTGTATGAAGAACAACCGAATCCGAATCACATATGATGGCAAGTTCAAGCCGTGTCTACTTCGCGACGACAATCACGTGGGCTTTCTGACTAGGATGAGAGCTGGCGCATCGGACGAGGAGATCGGCGAAATATTCAAACGAGCAGTACAAGTGCGTGAACCATTCTTCAAAAGTCAAGAGATTGGCGTGCCCGCGATAACACCATCGCGCTCGTGTCTAGGGGCTTGCCAAGACTAGTCGCGCCAAGTCCTTTCAACAGTTGGGTTTCAGCAGGTTTCTGAGTGCTTCTTCGCTGGTTATCTCAAGCTCAGTGTCGAAGATCTTTCCGAAGATAGGTGTGAGAGACCCTTTGACATCTGCGATTGAGACTTCCTTTCCCAGCTGTTCTTTCATTGAGGTCATTATCGAGCTGTGGTAACCACAAGGATTGATCTTGGCAAAGTATGAGAGATCGGTTGAAACATTCAGCGCGAAACCGTGGAATGTTATCCAACTGCGAACGGCAACGCCAATCGATGCTATCTTCTTCTCTCCTACCCACACGCCTGTCCGGCCCTGTATCCTCTGTGCTGTGAGTCCAAAACGAGCTAGTGTCTCGATGAGTATCTTCTCCAGATTTCTCAGATATGTTCTGATGTCCTTGCCCCGTGAGGATAAGTCCAAAATCGGGTATCCAACCAGCTGACCGTATCCATGATACGTGACATCTCCACCGCGCTCGATCTCGTAGACTGGAAGTGTCCTGGATAGGATGTTCTCGGTTTTCGCTGATTTGCCCATGGTTACGACATGTGGATGTTCCACCAGCAGCAAGACATCTGGCAGCCGCGCTTCTGCTCGCAGTTCCACGAGTCTGTGCTGTAATTCTAACGTCTCTTTGTAGTCTCGTGTCTGCAGGTCAACGAGCAGTGTCTTGCTCATGGTGGTTTCAGTATGTGGATTGCCTTGCCCTTGGCTGCTTCGGTTGCCTCCATGAGGCTTTCAGGAAGCGTCGGGTGAGGGTGAACAGTCAACGCCAGATCGTCGAGGGTTGCCCCCATCTCGATTGCGAGCGCGGCCTCGCTGATCAGATCCGACACGTCCGCACCTACCATGTGTATGCCGAGTATCTGTTCGCTCTCTTTGTCTGCGACGACTTTGACGAACCCTTCCGTCTCGCCGGCTATCATGGCTCGGCCAAGAGCTGTAAACGGGAATTTCCCGACGATTGGATCGTATCCTTGTTTCTTTGCTTCTGCTTCGGTGAGGCCGACGGTTGCAATTTCGGGGTCTGTCCAGATGGCGCTCGGCATCGCTTTGAAGTCGGCTGCGCTCGCTTGGCCTGATATCACTTCGGCTGCGACGATTCCTTCCTTTGATGCTTTGTGAGCGAGCAGGGGTGGCCCTGTGACATCGCCGATTGCGTATATTCCGGGAACGTTGGTTTGCATCTGCTTGTTGACTTCAATGAATCCTGCTTGGTTCGTCTTCACGCCTGTGGTCTCAAGTCCGATTTGGTCGGAATTCGGACGCCTGCCAACCACAACCATCACTTTGTCTGCTGGAATCTCGGTCTCTTTTCCATCAGAGAGCTGAGCCGCAACCTTTCCGTCCTTGGCCCATTTGGCACGAGCCTTCAGATGTGTGTCCACGCCCATCTTCTTCAGAGTGCGCTCTACGACTCTGACGAGTTCGATGTCGACGCCTGGCAGGAGCTGGTCGAGCATCTCGATGACTGTGACCTTGCTACCGAATTGTGCGTATGACATTCCAAGTTCCAGTCCGCTCACGCCGCCTCCAACAATGACAAAGCTGCGGGGCGCCTCGGTGAATGCAAGCGCCTCCGTCGCTGTGATGATGAAATCTCCGTCAAACTTGAATCCAGGGATCTCGACAGGACGCGAGCCAGTTGCGACTATTATGTTCTGTGCGGTGAGGATCCGCGTTCCGTCTTTGGTTCTGATCTGGACTTGGTGAGGGCCCAGGAACGTGGCTTCTCCTTGGATGACTTCCACATGGTTACCTCTGCAGAGGTATGCGACTCCTGAGATGAGTTTGTCAATGACGCTCTTCTTCCACGCTTGGAGTTTCTGAAGGTTCACCTTGGGTTGAGGAGCCTCGATTCCGAAATCCTGGCCTTTCTGAATCTGCTTCATCAATCTGGCCGCGCGTACTATTGCTTTGGATGGAATGCATCCTACGTTCAGGCAGACGCCACCAAGTGCCTCTTTCTCGACGACCATTGTTTGTCGGCCTAGTTGCCCGAGCCTTATTGCGGCAACGTATCCACCGGGGCCGCCCCCAATCACGAGGTTCTCGACTTGACTTTCCACAGATACCCCTTCTAGTGCGGAAGCTGTCAAACGGTCCCACAAGTTCCTAATTATTATGCTGGTCTACCGATCTTGGCATCGATTCGAGTGCACAAGTAACCGACACACACAGAAAACTCCTGACAGCCGTTCTAGGTGACCAGCTTGCAAGTAGTGATTTCTGCACTGGTTTGCTTGAATCAACAAGAATCGATGTCGTCGAGCATTACTCAACCAATAGGAGACAGAAAAGCGTGAACCGATCTTCCGCGTCTCTAATCACTCTAATAGCATAGCCGGCCTCCCTTTTTCGGGGTATTTGCACTGCTTCTTGCTATACTCGTTCGGGCTGTCGATCTCCTCTGCCACGCAACTGCCGCAGATCCTACATGGTCCAGCCGCATAAGCAAAGGCCTTGTAGAGTCCGCTCAGGAAAGCCTCCCTTTCGAGCTCAAACATGATCTCATGCACCTTCGGTCTCTTTCCCTCCTGCACATCGGCAAATTCGATCAACAGCGCTTGTCTGTATCCTTGGAGTCTCCTGCTAGTCTCTTCCGGAGTAGGCGAATATGGAGGGCAGGTGAAGCGTTTCGCGAACCTGTGACAGCCGTACTGACGCTTCTGCCTCACCCAGTGCTCAACAGAAATGTCTCCGGTTCTGATGAGTTTGGTTGAACTCACCCCAGCTCTAGAGCCTTTCGCTGTATCGCTTCTATGGCTTTCTCAGGTTCTGCGCTCCGCTGATTCTGCTCGGCGAGTGTCAAACTCGAAGATGCCTAGGGTTGGCTGAGTTCTGTAAGCTTCCAGATAAGTCCGTGCTGTCACTGCGTACAAAGTGAGCGGGCAAGAGACACTGATGAATAGGCCGACCACGAAGTGTCTGCTAACGCTTATTGCCACCTGCATCTCCACAGGGGACGCTGATCAAAAATGAAGACCGAAGACGTGAGGACCGTGTCAATCATAGGCGCCGGCCTTATGGGCCACGGAATCGGGGCGGTATTTGCTCGTTACGGATACAGCGTTACGCTGATGGATGTCAAGCAAGAGTTCCTATCGAATGCTCAAGCACAGATCGAGAAAGAGTTCGATTGCTGCATCGAAGGCGGCGTGATGACTCGAAATCAATGCGACGAAGCCTCGCGCAGGATCAAAACCACAGTCGACGTGAAGGAGGCGGCCGCGAATGCGGATCTGGTCGTTGAAGCTGTTGTCGAGAAGATGGACGCCAAGCGTCAGGTTTTCTCAGACCTGGACAAGTTGACGCCACCACACGCAATACTCGCAAGCAACACGTCTGGTCTTCCCATAACCCAAATTGCGTCGTTCACGAAGACGCCGGAGAGAGTTGTTGGGACTCATTTCTGGAACCCGCCCCTCCTGATGAGGGCTGTTGAGGTCATACGGGGCGAAAGAACATCGGACCAAACCGTTCGAGTAGTCAAGGAAGTTCTCACCAAGGTCGGTAAGAGGCCGGTGGTCGTTTCCAAGGATGTCCCAGGCCAAGTTGGGATTAGGATCCTCTACACAATGCTTCGAGAAGCCATCTCACTAGTGGAAAAAGGCGTCGCGAGTGCTGAAGACGTGGACACAATCATACAGGAAGCACTAGGGACCCGCCTTCCGATACTTGGTGTGCTCGAGCTCGCCGATCTGTCAGGGCTCGACTTGGCACTGGCCGTCTCCAGTAATCTGTTCAAGGATCTGGACGCGTCGAAGGAGCCTCACGCATTGCTGAAGGAGAAAGTCGCGCGGGGCGAAACCGGCGCCAAATCCGGCAAGGGCTTCTATGATTGGAGCAAACGCTCTCTTCCGGAAGTCATCAGGAAACGCGACGAGCATCTCATGAAACTGGTGAGAGAAAAGTAGGGTTGCTTTCCGACCACTGGATCTGCACGTTCACTAAGCGAAATCGAAAGGATAGCGAACCTACAGTTTTCCGGCTTTCTGCAGGTCTTCAGCCACCTCTTCGAGCTGGAGCGAGCGTAGCCTCTCCGCACTCGGAAGCCCTGTTTTGATTTCCCAACCCATCGACTGATAGAAGTCGTTCTTCATCGATTCCAGTTCCTTTCTCGAAACAACCTGTTCCTTATTCGGGCCCGATCTAACCGGGTCTTCGAGTAATCTCCCTGGCAGTGTGTCATGCTCGCGCGTCAGCCCCTCCCTCGCATTATAGGCCCGCTCTAGTGTTGCGATCCTGTCGGCGACTTCAAGCCATTTGCTGGTTGGCATATCGATGCCGATTGCTGCTTCGACGAGCTGGCCGAGCATTGGGGGCACTATACGCATTCCAACAAACGCGCAAATAGGCGCTGAATCGAAGAGGATTCTGCCACGCGCTAGGTCTCGCACTAGATTGCCCTTTCCCGCAGTCTGGAGCCCTGTCCCAGACGGCATTTCGACCAAAGCTGCGACCCCATATGCGTGGTGGCATCCGCCTCGTGGGCCGCAGGCAAGGACGAGAGCTTGTCCCCTTGAGCCACGCGGATCGTATCCACCGAGCTCCAAGCCCTTCACGTGCATGGCATATTTCTCTGAACCTCGCCCGACCTCCTCGGCAGCTTCTCTCACGCCCTTTCCGAGAAGGGTGCCCAGTTTACCTTCTTTGTACGCGATTCTTCGGATTGTTTGGACCATTGCTTCATCGTTGCCGAATCGAAGATCAAGTCCGTCTGTGTCTTTTGTGGTGAATATGCCTCGTTCGAAGTTCTCCATCGCCCAAGCAATTGACAATCCAGTCGACATTGTGTCCAGACCAAAGTCATCACACATCATGTCGGCTGCGACAATAGGTTCGGGTTTGCCTACGCCACAGGCGCTGCCGAATGCGTAGATGGTTTCGTATTCGGGGCCGTCCGTGCTAGCGCCAGCATACGGGCCTTCTTGGACCAAAGTCAGTTTTGTGCAGCAAACAGGGCAGCGTGGACAACCTTTGTCCTTAAGCACAAGCTTTTCTCGCAGTTTCGGGTAGCTAATCTCTGCCGCTTGCTCGAAGACACTGTCACGCCAGTTATTGGTTGGAAGGATACCCCAACCTTGGTTCTTTATGACTCCGGATTGAGTTCCGGTCGATGGGAAGTCCTTCCATGGACCACGTTGAGCAGCGATTGCTGAGAATGCTTCACGCAGGACCTTGTCATATGCGGCGCGATTTGCTATTGGGACATCTCCGCTGCCTTTGATCATGATGGCCTTCAGGTTCTTCGAACCCATGACCGCACCAACGCCACACCTCGCGGCAGCTCTTCGATCGTCTGTTATGATCGCGGAAAGGTTCACCATTCGCTCGCCGGCCGGTCCTATCTGGATCGTGCTGAAGGCGTAGCCGTGAGATTCGCGAAGCACTCTCGATGTCTCAAATGTGGGCAGACCCCACAGAGACGCCGCGTCCTGGAAGTGCGCGCTGCCGTCGTCGATTATGAGGTAGGTCGGCTTTGCGGCCTTTCCCTCCAGGATGATCATGTCGCATCCTGCCCGCTTCATCATGGGTCCGAATTCGCCACTGGAAACCGAGAAACAGTAGATTCCTGTCAGTGGAGACTTGGTTATAACGACGAATCTCGTTGAGGTGGGAACAAATGTACCTGTCAGTGGTCCGGTGGTGAGGAAGAGCTTGTTGGCTGGGCTGAGTGGTCCGACTCTGTGGTCGACTTCCTTGAAGAGGTAGTAGCATCCAAGTCCTCTTCCTCCGACGAATCTCTCCACGTCATGTTTCTTCAGTGGCTCATTCCGAGCAGTCTGTGTAGAAAGGTCGATCCTCAGAATGTTGCCTGAGTATCCTCCGAACTCCAAGGTTTGGATCTTCCCTGCAAGGATATCGGGACTTACACGCGTATTGTGTTTAATGGTTTCGACGTTGCTTCGAGACAAGCCACGCCGCTAATTACTACTAGTTAGTCTCAATGGTTCGCGAGTTTCCGTCAGTCCTGATCGATCAAACTCACTACGAAAGCATTAAGGCTTCTCTGCGTGCCCTAGCTGCGCAAGAGCAGTCGAGCTGATTGGACTTTGGTTGACTACAAAGGGTATGTTGGCAGGATCCTACGCGTTGACCTAAGTCGTGGAAAGACTTCTGAGACAAAGATCGAGAATGACTTCGCCGAGAAATGGATCGGCGGAAGGGGCTTCATCGCGAAGATTCTGCATGATGAACTTGCCCCTAGGGCTGATCCGCTTGGACCTGAGAACAAGCTGATTTTCATGACAGGCCCGCTGGCGGGCACCGGAGTTCCGCTGACCGGCAAGTATACTGTCGGCATGAAGTCTCCGCTGACGCGCACAATCTCAGTCAGCTACTGTGGAGGGCATTTTGGCCCGAACATCAAGTTCGCTGGATATGACGGAGTAGTATTCGAGGGCGCATCGAAGAAGAGAGTTTACGCCTACCTCGAGGACGGCAAACTGGACCTGAAGGATGCCGGACACATTTGGGGCAAGACGACACACGAGACCGAGGAACTTGTCAGGAAAGAAGTCGGCTCGAAGGCGAGAGTGGCTTCCATTGGCCCAGCGGGCGAGAAGTCGGTCCGATTCGCCTCAATTATGAGCGATCAACACGCAGCGGGGGCACGATGCGGTCCAGGAGCAGTGATGGGTTCGAAGAACCTCAAAGCCTTCGCCGTATCCGGCTCAGGGCGAGTCGAGACACACGTCGACAAGAACACTTGGAAAGAAACGCTCGACTGGATAGGAAAGATAGTTGACAGCAACGAAGTTGTGAAGATCTTCAATCAAGCTGGGACTACTGGATCCGTCTCTGTGGTGAATGAGATGGGTCTGATGCCTACTAGAAACTTCCAGACCGGCTACTTCGAGAGTGGAAAGAGTATCGATTCTGACTACATCAACAGTCACTACCCCGTCAAGGGGTTCGTCCACTGTTGGGGATGCCGAGTGCTCTGCTCAAAGTGGGTCGACGTTAAGGAAGGAAAGCACGCCGGCGTTAGGACAGACAGACCTGAACATGAGAACATCTTCGCTCTCGGCTCGAACTGCGGAGTATCATCATTTGAGGCGATAGCACACGCAAACCTGCTCTGTGACAAGTACGGCATGGACACGATCTCAGCTGGCGTCGTCGCTTCCTTTGCAATGGAGTGCTACGAGAGAGGAATCATAACTGACAAGCAGACAGGCGGAATGAAGCTCAACTTCGGAAGCGAAGATGCGCTAATGTGGCTTATGGAAAAGATAGCACACAGAGAAAGCGTAGGAGACATCCTAGCAGAAGGCGTCAAGATCGCTGCCGAGAGACTGGGCGGCAATGCTTGGAAGTATGCTATGCACGTCAAGGGTCTCGAGATGCCTGGCTACGATCCAAGAGGCGCCAAGGGCATAGGCTTGAACTATGCGACGGCATCTCGGGGTGCAGACCACAATGATGGATGGACCATCGCAGTCGAACTCTTCGGGATGCCCCAGCAGGTGGACAGATTCGCAGAGGATCCAAGCAAGGTGAAGTGGGTAATCGACTTCCAGGATTCGACGGCAGCACCCATCGACTCGGCCGTGTTCTGTGACTTCTGCCTAGACTTCGGATTCAGCCCCGAAGTGGTTGAGAGACTGATGCGTGAGGCAACTGGGATGAAGCGAAGCTACGCGGACATGGTAAGAGTCGGTGAACGGATAGTGAACCTTGAGAGGCTCTTCAACATCAGAGAAGGATACACTCGTATGGATGACAACCTCCCAGATCGATTCTTGGAACCAATGCCCGACGGCAACTCGAAAGGACAGACATTTGATGTAAACAGAATGCTTGACAACTACTACAAGATGCGTGGATGGGACGAACAAGGAGTACCAACCCAAGAGAAACTGAAGTCTCTAGGTCTCGCCTAGAGGCTCAGTCCCTTCTTCATCTCAGAGCTGCTACAGGTAGAGTATTCCTGTCATCAACGAGTGATCTTTGACGTGGCCTAAGATCCGTCTGGGCCTGGACTTCACCGGAAAGAAGGAATCACGTCTTTCGCGAAAGTTTCCATTCTCGCATGAAATTCCTTGATCGTCGAATAGATGAACTTGAATTCGAAGAAGTCGAGTCCAATCTTTTCGTAGCGCTCAATCTTGTCGGCAATGGTTCTTGTTGTGCCGATTAGGCCTCGCTTCACTCCTTCTTCAGCTGAGACGAAGTTCTTTGTCAAACTCGCAGAATGAGCCGCTACCGCCTCGTTGTCTGACGGTCCTATCCCGATGAACATCTCGAGACCCACAATGAACTTCTCGCTTCCTCTTCCGACCTTCTTTGCACCATCGTGAAGCTGTGTAATGCCTTCTGTGAGTTCGCTTTCGGTCAAGTAGGCGGGTATCCATCCGTTCCCGAATTCCAGCACTCGCTTCATTGCTCGAGGACTGAGACCTCTCTCACCGCCACCTATCAGAATGGGAGGCCATGGTTTCTGAAGAGGCTTCGGAAACATTTGTGCCTCCTTGAAGGATATGTACTCGCCTTCGTAGGTCGCGAGCGGCTGGATCCATAGCGCCTGCATGGCTTTGAGGTAGTCGTCAGTTATTTTGCCTCGCTTGTGATAGTCAACTCCGACGGCTGCAAACTCCGGCTCCGTAATCTTGGGTGCTCCTGGTGCAATTCCTAGGAGAAACCTACCGCCCGAAAGTACGTCGAGGACTGCGATTTGCTTGGCTAGTACCACAGGGTTCCTCAGCGGTAGCACGATGACAGCGACGCCGAGCTTCACCCTCTTTGTCGCTCCAGCAAGGACGCCTAGTGTCATGAGGGACTCGTAGAAGTTCGGCAGCTGCGCTTGGGTAAGCGCCTCCGCTGACCCTGATGAGAGGTGGCCGCGATGCTGTTCGGTTCCCCAAGTTATGTGGTCATGGACCCAAACGGAGTCAAATCCAAGACTCTCGGCCTTCATGGCCGAACTGACTATTGCTTCTGGGCTTGCGAGCGGACCTGAGTTAGGAAGACGAACACTAAACTCCACAAACATTCACCGCTTGATTCACGCATCTCTCTCCTTCAACAAGTTGAAGAGCTTCTCTTGCGTGACTGGAAGCTCCTTTATCCTTATCCCCGTGGCATTGTAGACCGCGTTCGCTATCGCGGTAGGTGTCGAGACAAGAGTCATCTCGCCGATACCTTTGGCCCCGAAAGGTCCCTCATCATGCGTGGCCTCAACAATTATTGGCACGATCTCGGGAGCATCCGATGCGGTCGGAATCCTGTAGTCTCTGAAGTTCGGGTTGAGCATCTTGCCGTTGTTGTCGAACTTTACTTCCTCGAATACTGCTGTACCCATTCCTTGAACGACTCCTCCTTCGATCTGTCCTTCACATGCTTTCGGGTTGATGGCTTTGCCAACGTCGTGCGCAGCAGTGATCTTGACAATTCTGATCTTACCGGTTTCTAGATCAACTTCGAGATCAACCGCTTGGGCACTGTACATATAGAAAATGCTTCGAGCGGAAAACATCGTGCCTTGGATTTCAGGATAGTAAGATCCTCTGCCGAGGATGGTCATTCCAGCTCTGTACTTGCCTCTTATCACCTCAGCGATTGTCATTTTCTTGGTGTCGCCCTTGACGCGGACATCTCCGTTGATGGTCTCTAGTTCTCCTGGGCTGACACCGAGCATAGGAGCCGCAAGCGCGAAGATCTGCTCCTTTGCATCCTTTGCAGCGAACCTGACGGCGTTACCCATATGGAATGTTGCCCGGCTTGCCGTCGTCGAGGCATCGAAAGGTGTATAGTCCGTATCCGGCGATGTGACAGTGATCCTTTCGACCGGAACACCGAGCTCCTCTGACGCGATCTGCGCCAAGATCGTCTTGATTCCTTGCCCGACTTCCACGGCGCTCGTGATGACTGTCACACCGCCGTCCTGTTCCACCTTAAGGAAAGCGGCAGACCCAGACGGAGTCTTTGTTGCCTTGTACTCGCAAGCTATACCCACGCCTCTGTTGAGGGGTCTGGGCTTACCCCACTCGATTGCTTTCGCGGCCTTGAGGATGCACTCCTTCAGGCCAATGCTCGACAGGACATCACCCCGCGTAGGATTGATCGATCCTTCCTCCAGTGCATTCTTGAGTCTGAACTCGACTGGATCCCATCCCATCTTCGCGGCGATCATGTCGATCAAGGACTCGTGCGCAAAGCTGGACTGAGGAAGGCCGTAGCCTCTGAGCGCTCCTGCTACCGGTCTATTGGTGTAGACCGTGTATCCTTCAACTTTCACATTAGGAATCTTGTATGGGCCGACTCCTGATTCGCAGCCGTGTAATGTAACAGTCGGGCCTTTCTCGGCGTACGCTCCCGTGTTGTAGACGAGTTTCGACTGTGAAGCTATTATTGTTCCGTCCTTCTTGACCCCTGTCTTGACTGTGACTACCGCTTGGTGTCTCATGAGGGACGAGGTGAAGGTTTCTTCTCTTGTGAGAACGATCTTGACTGGTCGGTAGTCCGTTCGCATGGCTAGCGCTATGCACACCATCTCAACCTTGAGCCCGCCTTTTCCGCCGAACCCACCGCCCATGTATGGCGGCGATATCACCCTCAATCGCTCGAACGGGACGCCCATCGCATCTGCCAAGTCCTTCCTCAAGCGGTGAGGTGCATCATTTGGAACCCAGATCGTTATTCTCCCTGAGATTTCGGCCTGTGCTATCGCCATGAAAGGCTCGATCTGACAGTGATGTCCTGTAGGAAATGTGAAGGTCTCCTCGAAAACGTGGTCGGCCTGTTTGAAACCTTTCTCCACATCGCCCTGATTGAACTCGAATTTCGCGCAGATGTTCGTGTTTGGAATAGGATTGACTATGGGCATGTGAGCATAGGTGTGCAACTCTTCATGTATGAGCGGGGCTCCGGGTTTCATGGCCTCGACTGCATCAAAAAGTGTTGGGAGCGGTTCGTACTCGACTTTGATGAGTTCCATGGCGCGTTCTGCTATCTCTTCAGTTTCGGCAGCGACGGCAGCCACTGCCTCACCGGCAAAGCGGACCTTGCCAACTGCGAGGAAAGGTTGGTCCCTGATGGCTTCTCCGCCTCGGAATGGTGCGCCCTTGCCAGTTACAACAGCCTTCACACCAGGAAACTTCTCAGCCTCGGAGGTGTCTATCCTCTTTATCTTCGCATGAGCGTAGGGGCTGCGAAGCACCTTCCCGTAGAGTAAATCGGGAAATTGCATGTCGTCCCCGTAGATGGCACGTCCGGTTACTTTCTCAAGCGCATCTACTCTATGAATCGACTTGCCGATTGTGGCGTATTTCTCAACTTCAAGCGTAGCAGTCATTGGCTATTCCCCCGGATCTCCTCGCCAGCCGTGAGGATCGCGTCAACTATCTTGCTATATCCAGTGCAGCGACACAAGTTGCCGGATATACTGTGCCTGACTTCCTCTTCGGTTGGATTCGGATTCCTGTCAAGCAGTGCCTTCGCCGACATCATCAGTCCTGGTGTGCAGAAACCACACTGAACGGCGCCTTTCTCGATGAACGCTTTCTGAAGAGGATGAAGTTCCTTCGGATTCTTTGAAAGGCCCTCAATCGTTAGCACATCTTGTCCTTCCAATTCAGCAGCCAATATGAGGCAAGAGTGCACTGCTTGGCCGTTCAAGAGTACAGTGCAGGCGCCACATTCACCGCTATCGCATCCGCGTTTCGTGCCAGTAAGGAACAGATCCTCTCTGAGTACATCTAGCAGAGTCTTCGTCGGTTCCGCATCGATCGCTGTCTGTTCACCGTTGACTTGGAATTTCACCATACGCTTCATGGAGCCTTACACCTCGCTCTTGACAGACTTGGAGTGCAGAGCATCCCGGAACAGTCTTCTCACTACCACCTTGGCCATCGCCTTCCTGTATTCGGCTGATGCTCTCACATCGGAAATCGGCGAGCATTCCTCGGATGCAAGCTCTGCCGCTTTTCTTGCAGTGTTGTCATCAATGGGCTTGCCACGTATCTCCGTCTCTGCTTTTCGTGCCCTCATCGGGATTGGAGCGACAGATCCGAGTACAATTCTTGCGTCGACGCATTTCTGTTCTGACAAAGTGAACATCAATGCCGCGTTCACTGTCGCAATGTCCATAGCGTTTCTCGGTCCGTGCTTCAAATATGCACCATAGGATCCTCTCGGTGGACTAGGGACATCGACTTCCACTAGAATCTCATCTTTCGAGAGAGTCGTCTTGCCGGGGCCGATAAATATGTCCTCGAGCTTGACCATTCTCTCTTCTCTCGGACCAGCGATCTTCGCGACTGCTCCAAGAGCGATCAGAGGCGGCGCGGTGTCGGCGGCCGGTGAAGCATTGCAGAGATTACCGCCCACTGTTGCTCGGTTTCGGATTTGATATGAACCCAAGTTGTGCGCAGCATCAGCGAGCATAGGAAAAGCTGTCCTGACAACTTCGGAACTGTCTACGGTGTTGATCGTGACGAGAGCTCCGATTCTCAGTCCTCCGTGCTCGTCGATCTGAATTCGATTGAGATCTGGAATCTTCTTGATGTTGACTACAATACGAGGCTCGAACTTGCGTTCTCTCATTCCCAAGATTAGGTCGGTTCCGCCAGCGAGAATTCGGGCGCCTTCGTTGCGTCCGAGAATTGAGAATGCCTCCTTCAGACTTGTTGGTTCTGCATATTCGAAACCTCGAAGACCTCCCATGACCATGAACGTCTACCTCAGTTGCTCAAGTTTGGATGAGAGCGCTGGCAAATGTGTACGCTCGTGGAGCGGACCCGCTAGTGTTCTTCAGAGGTCTTGGTCTCGGAGGTCCAGTAGAAGTCCTTTCCGGCTTTCTTCTTTGCCTCCTCATCTTCGGCGGCTTTGACTGCGTCCATTCCGCCATCAACATAGGTTGCTTGGCCTGCAAGCCACTGACACAAGGAAACAACCTCATGAATTTCGGCGGGTGTTGCACCTGCTCTCACCGCTTTCCTTGCGTGGCTTTTCCCCTTCTCGCCTCTTCCCAGTGCAACCTCCACCGCCACCATGATGAGTTCCTTCACTTTGCGAGATAGAATCTCGGGCTTGCCCTTCGGCGGTAGCGTTGATCTTCTTGAAATGATGAATCCCTTGAGGAGTTCAGGATTATACTTCTCCATGCTTTCGAAAACCGGATGGATTCTGCCGAATTCCTCCATTATGTACTGGCGAATGTCTTCGTCCATTTCGCGCCACCGAGTCGGCCAAATGGGAATAGGAAGCTATTTACCGTTTCCAACAGGCGCTCTCTGCTAGTCTTCCAAGCCGGACGGTGACTGCTCTCAGGGAATTCTGAATCGAAAACAGACTTGCTTTCTCGAGCAGTCGGATCAACAACTACCTTGAGTGCTATATACTGAGCAACCAGATGGTCTTGAGGGAATTCGAATGACTTGGGTCAAGACAGTCAAGCTTGAAGAGGGAAAGCACCTCGACCTTGGCGGAGGGAGTTGGGCGAGAGAACTTCTCACAGGCGAATCTGTCGGTACCCAGAAGACTATGCTTGCGTACTCAGTCTTCAAACCAGGAACAGGAACCGTTGCTCGCATCCATGAAGAAGAGGAGCTATGCTACATCCTCACAGGGAAGGGTCTGATTCTGTGTGATGATGGTGACGTGTCAGTGGAGAAGGGAATGGCGCTCTATATCCCTCCTGGCGTCAAGCATGGCACCCTCAACAACGGCCATGAAGACTTGACCATGGTGTATGTGTTCTCGTATCCCAAGTACCCGCCGACAAAGACGTAGCTATGCTCGTGTTGAATCAGGACTAACCTTCTACTACGCTCTTCCTCGATGTGATCAGATTAGAAGACCCAGTTTCCGTCCTTTATCAGAAGTTTGCCATCAACCTCGACAGTTGGACTGCGCATGAGAGAGTCGATGTGTGAGCTGCTCACATTTTGTCCGCCTGGATAGGCTCGAGAGTTGTCACCTAGGGCCATGTGCATTGTTCCGAGTCTGCCCTTTTCTTGCAGAGTTCCAGTGATCTCCTTGTGGCCTGTGCCGACTGCAAATTCTGCGATAACGTTGGCACCTTTGTCGCCTTTTTCGATGATGTTGCGTAGTTTGGTTGCTTCCTCGCCACCTTTGATTTCGTAGGCCTTTCCGTTCTTGACCAGCATCTCGATTGGCTGCTTGAATCCGGTAGGTGCGACAACATTCATCAGGCCATCGACAACGATCTTTCCGTTAGCTGAGTCCTCGATTGCAGCGTAGGTGAGTTCGCCCCAAAGCGGAAGGGGACCCATGCTGACTCCCTTCTCTCTGATTGGAGTGACGATCAGTGGAGGGCGACCTTTGATAGATAACGTGATGTCTGTGCCGAATTTCGTGGTTGCATGTATCTTGTCTGCGTTCTTCAAGGCATCTCTGAGCTTCAAAGTTCTCTCATGGACCTGACGAATGTCATCCTCTGTCAGGCCCCAAGAGCCAAGCCCTTCCTCAACAGAAGCGATCCTCGCCATGCGTTCCACTCCTCTCTTAACAGCGGCTGTATGTGCGAACCTGTGAGCGTAATCGATTACAGTGCTGATCATTGTAACATCAGCATTCTCAACTGCCGCTGCCACATGCTTCGGAGCTTCAGGGATACCAGGAGCCAGCATGCCATCGAGCACGGAAGAGGATATGTTCATGACTGCAGGTATGCCGTCAACAGCTCGCACCGCTGACGCAAGAGCCAATGCTTCCTGCATATGCTCATCATCTGATAGGACCAGCACGCTCTCGCCTCTCTCAACTCTGTATGAATGCTTGACGAGCACGGAAGCCTCCTTCAACATCGTGATCGGCGACTTCAATCTCGTTCACCTGATTCGGATGAGCAAGACAGAGGGTACTGCATAGGAGTTTAAGCTTTTGACCTGAAGGGCTTGGCCCAGACTCAACGAGCGATCTCCTTGGCGGGTCGCATACTCTTAAATCACAACAGCTCTGGCATAGCGGGGAACTCTATGGCCATCGGTGAAGCACAGAAACAGGGCGAAGAACTGGCAATTGACATCAAGGGAATCACCTATTCATACCCGACATCAAAGGAACCCGTACTGAGAGACATCAATCTCAGTGTGCGCAAGGGCGAGTTTCTTTCGATCATGGGCCCGACCGGTGCAGGCAAGAGCACTCTATGCTTGACACTCAATGGCATAATCCCGCAGTCTCTAAGTGGCAAGATGAATGGAAGCGTTGTCGTCGAGGGCATGAATACACTGGCGCATGGAGTTCATGTCCTCACAAGTAAGGTTGGCATCATCTTTCAGGAACCAGAGAGTCAGCTCTTCTCGATGAATGTTGGAGAGGAAGTCTCGTTCGGGCCAGAGAACCTAGGTGTGCCACCTGACGAGATTCGGAAGAGAGTCGACTGGGCACTCAGCGTTGTTAGAATGGAGCAGTTCCGCGAACGTTCTCCCTTCAGATTATCAGGCGGGCAGAAACAGCGAGTTGCGATTGCTGCAGCATTGTCAATGATGCCGTCGATACTGGTGTTGGACGAGCCTACCTCTGGGTTGGATCCAATCGGCAAGATGGAAGTCTTCTCTGTCGTTCATGACCTGAAGAAGATGCGAAACATGACCGTAGTCATGGTGGAGCATGAGAGCGAAGAGATCGCGCGCTTCTCAGACCGAGTAGTAGTGATGGACCAAGGTAGGATCGTGCTTGAAGGAGCGCCGCGGGACGTATTCTCGCGAGCACAGACTCTGCTCGACATCGGACTGAGTGTTCCCCAAGTCAGCGAACTTTCAGAGAAGATGAACCAGAAATTCGGGCCTAGCAGGCCCTACTCATTTCTGACTCTTCAGGAGGCCGAGGAGAGCATACTCAGGGACTTCTCCAAATCCAAGGCTAGATCGGGAGCAAGCCCTGAAACCGGTAAGACAGAACAGCGGCGCTCGACAGTGGCGAACGATCAACCTCCCGCAGTGGAGGTCAAGGATCTGCACTTCGAATACGAAAAAGACACCGAAGTGCTGACAGGAATCAATCTCAGTATCAATAGAGGAGAATGCGTGGCAATAGTAGGGCAAAACGGATCCGGAAAGACCACGCTTGTGAAGCATTTCAATGGGCTGCTTCGTCCGACAAGCGGCAAGATCATTGTGAATGGCATCGAGACAGCTGGCAAGACTATTGCGCAGCTTTCAAAGACGGTCGGATATCTGTTTCAGAATCCTGACCACCAGATCTTCAGCACCTCAGTTGAAGAGGAAATCGCCTTTGGTCCGAAGAATCTGGGGGCAGACCCAGAAGAAACCGAGAGGCGAGTCGCTGAAGCGTTGAAACTCGTGCGACTTGAGGAGTATCGGGAGGTTCCGCCTTCTACACTCGGCTTGGGACAGCGCAGAAAGGTGACGTTGGCGTCGATAGTTGCGATGAAGCCTGATGTCATGATACTCGACGAGCCGACCACAGGAATCGACTGGAACGGATCCATTCAACTCATGGACTCTGTCCGCGAACTCAACAAGCAGGGCCATACAATCATAACGATAACACACAGCATGCGTGTCGTTGCGCAGTACGCAGAGAGGACGATCGTGCTTGCGAATGGCAAGATTATCCTCGACGGACCGACCCGGGAGGTATTCTCAAGACCTGACGTGTTGAAGACGACGTTTCTTACGCCACCCCAAATCACATGCTTGGCTCAAGATCTGCAATCAATGGGTTTCGCGAATGACATCCTCTCAGTCGACGAGTTTTGTTCCAGCCTGGAGGCGCTCTGACAATGTCGTTGAAGTATGATCTCTACATCGAAAGGGACACGATGATTCACAGACTGGATCCAAGGGTGAAGCTGATTGGCGCCGGCCTTGGAATGATTGCGGCTGTAGCTGTCTCAAACCTTCTAGTTCTCGCCGTGATCTATGCCATTGTACTCATCGTGATCAAGCTTGGACAGGTGACTTGGGAGAGATTCAAGTTCGCATTTCGAACGATCCTTCCGGTCTCGATAATGATCATCTGCCTGTGGCCATTGTTCTACAGGACCGGGACGCCGGTTCTGTTCAGTTGGGGACCGATCATCATAACACTCCCGAGCATTCTAGCCGGCATATCATCTGCGCTGAGAATCAACGTCATGGCGTTCTGCGCATTTGCGCTCCTTTACACGACGGCACAAGGCAGCTTGGTACGTGGGCTTGTGAGACTCGGCCTGCCCTATGAGTACGGATTGTCACTCGCTATAGCCCTCAGGTACATCCCGACTTTCAGTGGGATAATTCTCATGATAATGGACGCTCAGAAAGCGCGAGGACTTGAACTCGACAAGGGCAATTTCATGCGCAAGATATTGAAGTATGTGTATGTGATGGCTCCTGTTGTCATTACAGCACTTCGGATGGCGGATCAGCTTTCGTTAGCTATTGAATCACGAGCATTCGGAGCACCGACGAAAAGAACCTACGTCATTGACTTGAAGATGCGAGCCGCTGATGGACTCGCACTAGGTGCAGTCGCCGTCGCTTTCGGTGCTCTCATGTTCGCAAGGCTATTATACGGTTTTGGGGCATAGCACTCACCTCACGAGGACTGACTTAACGTATGACCACTCAAACAGTCAGACGAAAAGGAATGGGCCCACGTGAGGTCTCACTTTCCGCCGTCATGATCGCCGCGACAGCAGCACTTACAATGTTGATCAGTATACCATTCCCGTTGACACGAGGATACTTCAACCTCGGCGACGCCATGGTGATGTTGGCAGGACTTCTGTTGGGTGCAAGGCTCGGTGGCATCGCCGGAGGTGTCGGATCCGCAATCGCTGACGTGCTCCTCGGATTCGGCTACTTCGCGCCTATGACTCTGCTCATCAAGGGCACAGAAGGGTTCTTGGTGGGACTGATAGGTCACAACAGACGCTTGCCGGCCAGAATCGCCGCAGTCATTGTGGGAGCAATTGCGATGCTTCTCGGGTACTTCGCTGTGGAGACACCGCTCTACGGCATTGGAGCTGCCATCGCAGAGCTAAGCACGATCAACATCCTTCAGGTAACAGCAGGAGCAATAGTCGCCCTGATACTCATAGAACTCGTTCTCAGAGCCTATCCCGGAATCAAGTCCTATGCTCCGCCGCCCCTAAACATGAAGGTCGCAGTAGCCATAGTTGTGATCGTGGCAATCGTTCTCGCGGCTATCGTCGGCTTCTACGTCACTCAAGGAATCGGCTAGATCACTGCCGGTTGTCGATCCCGGCTTCCTCCCTTTTTTTTCCACTATGTACGATCCTACAGTTCGGTCTCTGATTCTCGTGGCCTAGAGAAAGCTCCTGAGGCGTGAAGAGAAGCCGAGCGGACCGTCGGTTTGGTTTCCATGCAATCGATGAGGCGCAGAAGAATGAAAAAAGTGGAAGAAAGAGAAGAGTGTCCGAACTCTTGAGCGTGCAACTCGGATCGGACGGCGAGAGCCTAGGATTTTCTCAGGTCGTTCAGGGTCCTTTCCATAACTGCGAGTGTCGTCAGGATGTTCGTCAGCGAAGCTTGGTAGCCCATGTGGCCGATTCTGAGCAAGCGGCCTTTCGTTTCCCGGAATCCGCCGCCGATGAGCACGCCATATTTCTCCGCCATTGTGCCTACAATTTGCGGGTCAGTGAATGGCGTCGGAATCTCGAATGCTGTGACAGTGTTAGAGCATATCTCCCGTCTCTTCGGCCATAGCTTCACGCCGAGCTTCTCCAATCCTTTCCTGCACTCCTCGGCAACCATTGCGTGTCTCTTGAACGAGTTCTGAAGGCCTTCTTCCAGTAGTTCGTCTGTTGCTTCAGCCAATCCATACATCTCAGACACAAACGGCGTGAATGGGAAGCGTTTGTCCTTGATCCACGTGTCTCTGTAGTCGATTAGACTGATGTACGAGTTCTTGATTGGTTTCTTCTTCTGCTCCACTGCTTTCCAAGCATCGCGGCTTATCGACATCATTGTCAAGCCTGGAGCAGCTGAGATCGCCTTCTGAGATGCGCCGCAGCAGATGTCGATTCCCCACTCGTCAGGTCTCACATCGACTCCTCCGAGGGAAGCGACTGCGTCAACAATGGTAAGGATTCCCTTCTTCTTGGCGATTGGGCACAGTTCCTTGATTGGGTTCAGTGTGCCTGAGGGAGTCTCGCAGTGAACTACTGTCATTGCCTTGATGTCTTTCTCAACGTCTAGGATCTCTTTGAGTTTCTTAGGATCTATTGCGTCGTTGTTATCACATGAGAGCATTACAGGCTTACCTTCAGCATTCTGGACATAGAACGAGAACCATTTGCCGAAGGGTCCGGAATCCAGCACGAGCACCTTATCGCCTGGATTGATCGTATTCATTACCGCTGCTTCGAGACCAAGTACCCCTTCTCCTTGCAGGATGAGGACATCGTTCTTCGTCTGGTAGATCTTCCTCATCTTCTCTGTTGTTTCAGCGAAGAATTCCACGAAGTTCTCGTAGTAGTGATAGATCTGTGGTCTTGACATTGCCTGGAGAACTCTGGGAGAAACTTCCACCGGTCCGGGAGTCATCAGGAGCCTGATAGATCCTCGCGGTTTGTTCCACAAGGTCACAATACCTCTGAATCGTTGTTCGAGCCCTTTCCCTTTAAAAAGATGGTAGCCCTGACTCTATGATCTGTTCATTCTCTGCATCGTCAGATCCTGTGTGTGGTCTTCTCGGTTCGAGAACACCAGCTGGCCTCGGTTGATTCTCTACAGCTTCGCTTGTTCTCGTACCTTCTTCTGATAGATCGAGTACTCGAGGCTGATTCCTCTGAAGGAATCCCATAGTTCGAGAACTTCGAACCAAACGCCGGTTAGCATTGATCCCATTCCCATAGTGAAGATGGAAACGATTAGGCCGACCTGGATCGGCTCGGGAAGCAGCATCGAAACTAGAATCACGAGAGATAATGTGAGGAAGCACGTGACGCCTAGGAATAGTCCGAAGAGCGCCCATTTCGCATAGCGTGCTCGCTTAAACAGCATCTCGAGCACCTTCTCTACTTCCGTGTCACGTGTGGGAAGTTGCAGGAGTTGTCTTGTGTGGTCGACGATGCGGCCGTATCTGGTTTGAATCATGAGGCACAGCAAGCCTCCTGTGGAAGACAATACGACAGGAACCAGGGCCGTTTGTAGAGGGCTGAGGAAACTTTGCAGATCCAAGTTGTCTCTCTCTCCATTCTAAATGATTGAGGAGGACCATTCATTCATACGTCCTTTAAGTCCCTTTTCGCGTATTCGAGCCAGCACAATGGAATGGAGAAAGCTGGAATGACGATACGGAAGACACTGATCGCGATCATGATCGTGACTCTTGTTCTTGCGGGCGCCACATACGCAGTCTACATGGGATCCATTCCCTATTTGATGGCATTGGACGGGAATTCCGCAGAGAATTCAGCAGAGCCCGTGCTACTTTTCGGAATTGGGATACACATCGAACCATTGGGAGAATACAATCAGAAAGTGTTCTTCCAGCATCACGTTGAAGACATCCGAATGTTGGCTGGAATGGCCGAGAAGTATGGAGGAGTACTCACAGTTCAAGCACAGACGCCTTTCACGCTCATGGCGATTCAGTCCAGGGAGACCTTGTTTGCGGATCTTGAAGCGCACGGCCATGAGATTGCCCTTCACTTCCATGAAGAGGCTCACTTGGGACAGAACCCCGAGGCTCTCCCAGCTGAGACTTGGGCCGAAGCGATGTCTCAGGAAATCTCGTACATCAAGCAGGCTGGAGCCACGAAAGTCCTGTACTGGAGTGGAGGCAATCTCTACCCGGGAATCTTGGATGCGGTTGCGCTCGCGGGTCTAGACGTGATGAGCGATTGGAAGAACCCGCACACTCAACAGACTGACGCACTTGTTGTAGGAGTCGATCCGTGGCGTCCCGCAGGCGGGCCAACTGAGAACAGCCTCGTTCTCTTTGCGAAGCATGACCCGCAAGGGAAGATCGTTTTCCTCCCGGATGGATCCTACGATCCTCAAGGTTTTGCAGCGAAGCGACAGATGATAGCGAAGGGAGGCGACCAAGCATACTTCGACTTCATCAAAGAAAGCCTCGAGCGCTCACTGGACGCCGCACAACCAGACAGAGTCAATGTCTTCCACATCACTATCCATCCGGGAGAATTCCGTGGTGACCCAGCACACCCCTACTCGGTTGTTGACCGTTTCCTAGCAGAAGTCGTCAATCCACTTGTTGTATCTGGCAAAGTCCGGTGGGCGACTTTCTCGCAGATGGCTGATGATTTCGCAGGATGGGAGAAGACTCATCCTGGCGTCGACCCACGCAATAGCGGCGTCTCGATTGATCAAGCGAGCAAAGTCGAGCGTGATGCTACCTACTGCACCGTAGACGGTGTTCAGTTGAAAATGGACATCTACTACCCCACGACTGACAAGAAGCCTCAGCCGGTGCTCGTATACGTTCATGGCGGGGGTTGGACCAAGGGGAACAAGGGCTCTGGAGCAGGCAGTCTCGATATTCGCGAACTCGTCAAGCGTGGGTACTTCGTCGCGGCCATAAACTACCGTCTGGCACCGCAGTACAAGTTCTCGGCTCAGATCGAAGATGTCAAGTGCGCTATTCGTTTCCTGCGAGCCAACGCAGAGAAGTATGGCATAGATTCGGAGCGTATCGGAGCGTGGGGTGGTAGCGCCGGTGGTCACCTTGTCTCACTGTTGGGAGTAACCGATCCGAGCGCTGGATTCGAAGGTTCGGGAGGATATGCTGATGAATCGAGTCGTGTCCAAGCTGTGGTGGACATGTTTGGTCCCACCGATCTGACACAGATCTTTAGCGGTGCCAACCCGCAAATCCTACAGCAAGTGTTCGGTGTTACAGATTCAAACGCTGAGATACTGAAGCGTGCTAGTCCAGTGACCTACGTTACGAGCGATGATCCGCAATTCCTCATCCTACACGGGGAGAAGGACGCTCTGGTTCCGCTAAGTCAGTCGCAGGAGTTCTACAAGGTGCTGATTGGGGCTCATGTGCCTGCGACGCTCGTGATAGTCAAGAATGCGGGACATGGGTTCGCACCAGCAGGCGGACGGATCAGTCCAAGTCGTGCGGAGATCACGAAGATGATCGCCGGCTTCTTCGACCAACACATCAAGCAGGTTGACGGAAAGAGCCAAGATTCTCTCATTGAGCCTCAATTCACTGCTATGGAGAATCCGAGCGTGCAATGGACGGCCCTTCGGAGAGAATCGATTCGTGTCTCAGTGAGCGACCCTGACCAAGTTACCATGTATCTCAGTGGTTGGGGACGGAATTGATTCTACGCCAGTAGGCTTCGACCGCTTCGATCTGCACTGACACTTCTGGACCTCTGCCCCGCCTTCTGCGGACAAGCTCCAAGGCGTCCTTCGCACTGTAGCCTCTGTGCACCAGATAGCAAGCCAACACGACACCAGACCGGCCGATCCCTGCGTAGCATGAGACATCGACTGGGACGCCTGCTTGGACATGGGTGTCTATGTATTCGATGATCTTGTCGATCTGCGCGTCTGTAGGCGCGTGAAAGTCGGGAACTGGCTCGTTGTAGTCCTCTAGTCCGGTTTCGCGAACGTCGTCGGCTGTGATGTAGGCCTCATCTGCCTCGACGAGTCTCACTAGGGCACCAATGCCTTGCTTCTTCAACGAGATGAGGTCAGACTTCGAGCGTGGGCCTCTTGATCCGGCGACTTCGTCTTCAATCACCCAGCTGAAGTTCAGATCCATGAGGCTTTTTTCCTCGTTTCGAGAGGTTTGTCGGCGAGTCCGTCCGATAATGTTGGAGAGGAAGAGCTCTCCTGCCCGATAAGAGCTGCGAACCAGCGGACCGGAGGCGACGTAGCGGAACCCCATCTGCTCGGCCTTAGCTCGATAGTAGTCGAACCGCTTAGGTGCGACATATTCGACGACGGGAAGGTTGCGTGGTGAAGGTCTGAGGTACTGACCCAACGTTAGGAAGTCTGTGTCGACACTCCGAAGGTCACGCATCGTCTGTAGAACGTCGTCTTCTTGCTCACCCAGCCCGAGCATGAGTGACGACTTGGTAAAGATCCGTAGGTCTAGTCGTTTCACATGTTCGAGGACCTTGAGTGAGCGGTGATACTTGGCCCTCGGGTCTCTCACCCTAGGGGTTAGTGCCTCGGTAGTCTCGAGGTTGTGGCCAATCACGTCAGGACGCGCGTGAACCACTGTTTTGATTTCTTTGGCGCTTCCCTGAAAATCAGGAATCAATGCTTCGATGTGCGCATCGGGAGCGCTGCTTCTGATGGCGGTGATCGTTTGGGCGAAATGTGACGCTCCACCGTCCGATAAATCATCACGGTCAACAGAAGTCAACACAACATACTTCAGCCCCAGATCCTTGACGGCTCTTGCGACGTTTGCAGGCTCCTCGCGGTCCAAGATGCCGTTCGGTTTGCCGTTCTTCACGTTGCAGAATCTGCAAGCGCGCGTACAGAGTTCTCCCATTATCATGAAGGCCGCGGTGCCGCTGCCCCAGCACTCTCCAACATTAGGGCAGTGAGCCTCCTCACATACAGTATGAAGTGAGTATTGTTTTGTCAGTTCCTTGAGCCGCGCATAGGTTGGTCCCAAGGGGGCTTTCGCCCTTACCCAGTCAGGCTTTGACGAGGAGCTCATCACGAAGCGTTTCTCACCACATCTTTAGCGATACTATAAACGTTCCTCGAATAGGAACAACAGATTGAAACCAAGTGTGTGCGCGCCAAGGGACCAACACACAACAGGGCCTCACGCCGAGGGTTCGGTTGCCGTTTTGGCTATTCGACCCGTCTCTCATTGGGCGACCTTTGATCATTCCGGTCTCTTACACCACACAGAAGAGTCAAGTCTCACATGCATTGCACGTGAACCTGTTGCGAGAAGTGGTGGAATGACAGATCAGGTTGTGCGATTGGACGTATCTGATGCCGTAGCCATAATCACGCTTAACCGGCCTGAAGTGCTCAACGCCCTCAACCTCGCTATGACTGAGGCATTGGTTGGAGCAATCCAAGTATGCATGGACGATGAGAAGATTCGGGCTGTGATCATCACCGGCGCTGGTCGTGGTTTCTGTGCCGGAGGAGATATGAAGGCAGTTTGGGAGCATATCCAGGCAGGAAAAGACCCTCGCCACTTCTTCCGCGACTTGACGGTGCCTCTGCATCGTGCCATTACTGATATTCGATTGATGGAGAAACCGGTCGTGGCGTCGGTCAACGGTCCGACCGGAGGTGCTGGGATGAGCTTGGCAGCAGCCTGCGACCTCCGTCTTGCAGCCGAGAGCGCCAAATTCAAGCAAGCCTACACCTCTATCGGTCTGGTTCCGGACGGAGGATGGACTGTCTTCGTGCCTCGCATCATCGGGGCGGCGAAAGCTATGGAACTCCTGATGGTTGACCCGGTACTTGACGCAAAGGAAGCGTTGTCCCTAGGGCTCGTCCACGAGGTCGTGCCAGACGACAAACTGCACGCGCGAGCGCTGGAGGTGTCAACTCAGTTGGCCCAAACACCGATGACTGCTCTTGGTGGTGCCAAGGCGCTTATCAATGCAGTACTGTTTCCGATGTTGGAAACACAACTGGAAAGAGAGCGACAACGACTAATA